>SFLD01000060.1 GCA_004553545.1 Clostridiales bacterium
AAATTTGGGGCGTCGGTCAGGTCGTCGGCCCCTACGGAAAGCCCAAGCCAGCCGGCGCGCAGCGAAGCGTCCGCGCCCGCAGCCGCGAGGGATGGGCGGAAATCAGCGCAAAGACCATCCCAAAAGAGGGACCACCGCCGCGACCGCCGAGGCAGCGCTTAGCGAAGCGGAAAGCGCGGAAAGAGTCGCTGGTCAAATTCGGGTTTTGCCCGATGACTGAGCTGTGCAGCACGGCGCACATGGTTCGGAAGTTTGAGTAAGGCCCCGCCCGTGCTCACGTAGAAGCTGCGTTGACTGAGCAGAACGGTTTAGCGCCGCATCCCGCTGCGCGGGAGGGCGCTCCGCGCCCGTAACTGCGCAGCGAAAAGCGTTTTTTCTTTTGACGGCTCCACCGCCGTTTTCTTTTTGGGGCGCCGGCTCTTGACAAGTGCGATCCTTCCCTGCTATAATATCGATACTCGATATCGCATCTCGATATCACAGAAGGGAGGCCTGTCCATGGGAGCGCGGGAGCGGGGGCCGCTGACGGAGGCCATGTTCTACACCCTGATGGTCCTGGCCCGGCGGGATGTCTGCGGCACAGAGATCGCCCAGGCGGTGGCGGAGCGGACGGCGGGCCGGGTGAAGCTGGGTCCCGGCACCCTCTATACCATCCTGGCCCGCTTCCTGGAGGAGAAATACATCCGGGAGCTGGAGACGGACCTCGTCGGCCGAAAGCGTACCTATCAACTGACAGAGACCGGCCGGGCCGCCTATCAGGCGGAGCTGCGGCGGCTGCGGCAATGCGTCCTGGACGCGGAGGAGGATCTATGAGCTACACGCTGCGCATCAACCCCGTTGCTCCCTACGATGGCCCCGGCATGGAGCGCTGGCTGGAGACCTGCGCCGCCCAGGGCCTCTTCCCCGGCCGGATCGGGGACGGCTTCTGCTGGCTGCGGAAGGGCGAACCGACGACCCGCCGCTACCGTCTTGCCCCCATGGGCAGCCGCAGGGACCCGGACCTGGAGGTCCGGAAGGCCCTCTACCACGAGGCAGGCTGGGACTACGCCGGGACCTGGAGCGTTTTCCACCTCTTTTACGCGGAGGACCCGGCGGCCCCGGAGCCCTACTCCGACGGGGAGAGCCGCCTTGCCGCCCTGGACAGCCTGGACCGGGTGCTGAAGCGCGCCAATACCCGGATCGCCGTCGTCCACGGTTTCGTTCTTCTGCTGCTCCTCTGGGCCATCGTTCTCTGCCCGGAGCTCCTGCCGATGTTCCTGCTGATGGAGCTGCCCGCCACGGCCCTGGTCTGGGTGATCTGGGCGGATGTGGGCAGCATCCTGGGGCGGCGGAAGCTCCGCTCTCTGCGGGAGACCCTCGCCCAGGGTGGGCCCCCTGTTCCTGACAAACCCCGGCCCCGGCGGAATGCCATTCGCGCGGTGCTGAGCACCGTGGCGCTGCTGGTCCTCATCGGGGGCTGGCTGGTCCAGCGGGAGAGCTTCCCCCAGGCGGAGGTCCCGGGCCTCCCCAGCATCACGGCCATTGAGACCACCTACCCCTGCCAGGTGGACGAAAGGGACACCCAGCGCCTGGGCTTCACCCTCTTCGTTCCCTACCGCGTCCGGACGGAGGAGGACGGCATCAGCGACTATCGTCCGCCGGAGGACCGCCGCCTCTCCACCATGAATGGGTACTACCACCCCGGCCTTGACAGCGTGACGCTCCATGTGACCCTGCCCTTCCTGACGGAGACCGTGGCCAGGGCGCAGCGGGAGATGGACCGCATCCAGAACCTCACCTGGCGGGAGGAGCGGCTGGACTGCCCCGGCGCGGACTTCGCCATCCTCTGGGAGAGCGGCGAGCAGTTCCAGATGCTGGCCCTGGGGAAGGGCGGCAGAGCCGTGGTCTACCGCTACCGCGGCGCGGAAACCCTGAGAGACCACCTGGAGACCCTGATGGGGCCCATTCAGTAAAGGAGGAACGACATGGAAGAGAGGAAAGCCCTCCGCTGCCCCCTCTGCGGAGCGGAGATGACCGGGGGCGACGTGGTCTGCAAGACCGGCGCCGGTCCCACCCTCTACCCCAGGGTGGAGGGGGAATCCGAGGGGAAGCACTTCCGGAAGATGTTCTTCGGCAGCCGGGACGCCATCTCCGCCCCGGAGCTGGAGAGCGGCTGGTACTGCCCCGCCTGCGACCGGGTCCTGGTCCTCTGGAAGCGGAGGGAGAAATGACTGAGCGCCCCCGGCTGACTGGCCGGGGGCGCTGCGCTGCGGCGGGCGGTTCAGCGGAGATTGGACAGGATGTCGTCCATGGTGTGGTCCACCGCGATGCCCATTTTCTGGATGCGCTTGCCCATTTTGGTCCGCATGGGGGTGCGGCCCACCGGCATCATCATGCCGATGACCGTCCCGGCGGCCAGGCCCGCCCCCAGGCCGAAAAACAGCGCGCTGTCGCTTCGCATATCCATTCCTCCTTTTCCGGTCCGCCATCAGCTTTCCCGGAGAAACCGCCGCTATCCCCGGCGATTTTTGACAGAATCGGTAAAAGCAACCCATTAACTGTGCGGAAAATGTACCGTCTCCGCTCTTGCCGGATATCCGCCGCTGTGCTATACTGCGAGGGAAATGGAAAAAGATCGAAAGGTGGAAGGACGATGAAGCTCTATCTCATCCGCCACGCGGAGGCGGACGGAAACCTCTACCGGGTGGCCCAGGGCCAGGACGACAGCAGCGTCACGGACCGGGGCCTCCGGCAGATCGCGGCCCTGGAGCGGCGCTTTGAGGGGGCGGCCATCGACGCCGCCTACTCCAGCGACCTCTACCGCACCTGCCGGACGGCGGCGGCCATCTGCGGCCCCCGGGACCTGCCCCTCCACCGCCGCCGGGCCTTGCGGGAGATCTGCGTGGGGGCCTGGGAGCGGCGGCCCTGGGGCGAGATCTACCGGGAGGACCCGGTGCAGATGCGGAATTTCCTCCAGGACCTGGGCCGCTGGCACGTTCCCGGCGGGGAAGCGCCGGAGGCCGTCCAGGCCCGGATGCTCGCCTGCCTCCGGGACATCGCCCGGGAGAACCCGGGGAAGACCGTCGCCGTCTTCTCCCACGGCTGCGCCATCCGCCTGACCCTGGCGGCCCTCATGGGCAAGACCATCGCGGAGCTTTCCCAGGTCCCCCTGGGGCAGAACACCGCCGTCTCCTGCCTCAGCTGGGACGGCGAGGGCTTCCGGGTGATCTTCGCCAACGATGCCTCCCACCTGGAGACCCTGCCGGACGGAACGCCCCAGCGCTGGCGGACCGTGTCCAACGGTCTGGAGGCGGGGCTGCGCTACGTTCCCGCGGAGCAGGCCCCGGCGGCCTACGCCGCCCTGATGGGGACGCCCCCTGCGGGCTGCGCCCTCATCGGCTGCCGGGAGGATGAGCCCGTGGGGGCTCTGTGGCTGGACGATGCCCGGGACGCCGGGGACCGGCGGGGCTGGATCGCGGGCCTCACCGTGGCGGAGCCCTGGCGTTGCCGGAGCTACGGCACCCAGCTGATGGGCCAGGCGGTGCAGCACTACCGGGACCGGGGCCGGGAGATCCTCTGCGCCCCGGACGGCGGTGAGGCCGTCCGGCACTTTCTCCGCCAGCAGGGCTTTGTCCCGGCGGAGGGCCGCTGGGAGCGGGACCTGCGCTTCCCGCCCCTCCCCATCCGCCTGCTGGAGGTCCAATGAAGAAGGAGGCTCTGTATGCTGAAAACTGTGATCTTTGACCTGGACGGCACCCTGCTCAACACCATCGGGGACCTGGCGGGGGCCGGGAACCACGTCTGCGCCCAGCGGGGCTGGCCCAGCCATACCGAGGCGGAGTTCCGGGGGATGGTGGGTTACGGCATCCCCAACCTGGTGGAGAAATTCACCCCGGAGGAATGCCGGGACGAGGCCACCCTGGCGGCGGCTCTCGCGGAGTTCCAGCGCTACTACGGCGCCCATCAGCGGGACCGGACCGCGCCCTACGACGGCGTTCCGGCCATGCTGGCGGCCCTGAAGGGCCGGGGCCTGCGCCTGGCCGTCTACTCCAACAAGGCGGACGAGTTCAGCCGGTCTCTGGCGGAGCATTTCTTCCCCGGGACCTTTGACGCCATCCTGGGAAAGCGCCCCGGCATCCCCGGCAAGCCCGACCCGGCGGGCCTGCGGCTTTTGCTGGCGGAGCTGGGCGCCGCGCCGGAGGAGAGCGTCTTGGTGGGTGACGGGGAGACCGACGTCCGCAGCGCCCGGAACGCAGGGCTCCGGTGCCTGGCCGTTACCTGGGGCTTCCGCAGCCGGGAGAGCCTGGAAAGGGAGGCCCCCGACGCCCTGGCGGACCGCCCGGAGGAGCTGCCGGAGCTCCTGAAAAGCCTGGGATAAAAAAGAGAAAGGACCGCCCCATGGGGCGGTCCTTTTCTGCGCGTTTACCGGTAATCCTGCAGCAGGAACATGGGCTTGATGGCAACCACCTCGTCGTGCTCCTCCTGCTCCACCTGAACGTCGGCGGTGAGGGCCTTCAGGTCCTCCTTCACCTGGGCCAGGGCCTCGGGGGCGGTCTGGGCCCGGCCCTCCCGGATCACCCGGATCATCCGGTCCAGGACGATGGGGTGGGCGTAGCAGGCCGGCACCGGGAAGCCGATGGGCAGGGCCTTTTCCATGGCGGCGATGGAGTCCCGCCAGTCCTTCTCGATGGCCTTGCGGTTGTTCCTGGCCGTGGGGAAGACATGCAGGCCGGAGAAGAGGAAGATGGCGGCCAGGCCCAGCAGCAGGAAGTAGAGGCCGGAGTTGTCCTTCCGGATCACGCTGAGGATGCCGTAGATCAGCGCCACAAAGCCCGCCAGCATGATGGCCATGGCCACCCAGCGGTAGGCGTGGTTGCTGCGGTCCTCGATGCGCTTGGCCTTGGCGGCGGCGGAGAGTTTGGCCGTGAGCTCCGGCTTTTTCTGCAGGACGGCCTTGGCCTGCTCCAGCTCCTGGCGGGTCTTCTCGGCCTGGGGCGTCAGCTCCTTTACATAGCGCCTGGCTTCCTTCGCGGCCTTTTCCGCGAGACGGCGTTCGCCGTCCCGGCTGAGGCCCGGGATCTCCGGGTGGACGGCGGCGAGGTGCGCCAGCAGCAGGTCCACGTCCTCCTCCCGCTTGAAGGTGCACTGCTTCTCCTGCCCGTCGTCATACTCCACCACGAGGTAGGGGATGGTGCCGAAGGCGCCCTTTCCGGTGAAGCCGCCCTGGCTCATGGCCACCCGCTTGAAGACCCGGCGCACGGCGGCGATGGGCACATAGTAGCAGCGCTCAAACCAGAAGCTGTTGAGGTACAGGGCCTGCTCCCCGACCCCGCAGGGGCCGAAGCGGCGGCAGGCTTTCTTATCCGCCGAAAGCGTCTCCTTGGGGAGCTGGGAACGGCTGAGGGCCTTTGTCATAGCGATCCTCCTCTTTTCCCCCGTCAACACGGGAAAGAGGGCGGCAGGGTTCCCCCTGCCGCCCTTTGGGGTGGTGAATTACTTATGCAGCGTCTCGTAGTGAGGCTGGGGATTGCGCTTCTTGATGGTGTACAGGAAGATGCCCAGGAACAGGATGGCCACCACGATGCCGATGGGGTAAGCCACGGCGGTGTTGTAGCCGGCGAAGCTGCCGTCGGCGGCCTTCAGGTTGATGAGCTTGCCCAGGCACTCGTTGCCCAGCATGAAGTAGGTGGCGGAGACGGCGCTCATGAAGGTGGCGGGAACGGCGGTGATCCAGTAGTTCTTCTTGTTGTAGTAGAGGTACATGGAAGCGGCCCACAGAACGATCATGGCCAGGGTCTGGTTGGTCCAGCTGAAGTAACGCCAGATGATGGTGTAGTCGATGTGGCCGGTGGCGTTGCCGATGCCCAGGATGGCGCCGATGCCCAGCACGGGGATGCAGAGGATGAGGCGGTTCTTCATGCTCTTCTGGTCCATCTTGAACCAGTCAGCCAGCACCAGACGGGCGGAACGGAACGCGGTATCGCCGGAGGTGATGGGGCAGGCGATGACGCCCAGCATGGCCAGGGCGATGCCCACGCCGCCCATGGTCTTGGAGCAGACGTCGTACACAGCGGTGGAACCGCCGCCGCCCAGGGCCAGCAGCTCTTCGCCGGTGTAGAGGGCGCAGCCGGCAGCGGCCCAGATCAGGGCGATGATGCCCTCAGAGACCATGGCGCCGTAGAACACGAAGTGGCCCTGCTTCTCGCTCTTCATGCAGCGGGCCATCAGGGGGCTCTGGGTGGAATGGAAGCCGGAGATGGCGCCGCAGGCCACGGTGATGAACATGAAGCTCCAGATGGGGGTGCCGGAGGGATGCTGGTTGCTGAAGTTGTTCCAGATCTCGGGGATGGTATAGCCGTGGGTGAAGATGCCCAGGGCCACGCCCGCCGCCATGATGATGAGGCAGATGCCGAAGACGGGGTAGATCTTGCCGATGATCTTATCGATGGAGAGGAAGGTGGCGATGAAGTAGTAGATCAGGATCAGGATCAGCCAGAACAGGGTCTGGGAGAAGATGCCGGTGGCGCCGCCGTTCTTGCAAAGGAGCTGGATGAGGCCGGCGGGGCCCACGGCGAAGACGGTACCCACCATCACCAGCAGGACAACGCTAAAGACACGCATGACGTTCTTCATGGCGCCGCCCAGGTAGATACCGGAGATCTCGGAGATGGAAGCGCCCTCGTTGCGCTCGCTCATCATGCCGGAGAAGTAATCATGAACGGCACCGGCAAAGATGGTGCCGAAGGTGATCCACAGGAAGACCACGGGTCCCCACAGAGCGCCGCTGAGAGCGCCGAAGATGGGGCCGAGGCCGGCGATGTTCAGAAGCTGGATCATGAACAGCTTCCACTGGGGCAGAACGACGTAGTCCACGCCGTCGTTGATCTTGACTGCCGGGGTCTCCCGGTCGTCGGGACCGAAGGTATTCTCCACGACCTTGCCGTAGACGAAGTACCCGCCGATCAGCAGCGCAAGACAGATCAGAAAGCTAAGCATTATTCTCTCCTCCTTAAATGCTCCTCTTGATTTTTTCTCGCTTTTCGTTGGGCGGCCATGTGTGCCTCTCCGCTGCCGGGGATGGCCGTGCCCGGCAGGGGCTGCGGCGGGATCGTACCTCTTCCGGAAGGCAGAAGACCGCCGTTTGCGGGGGATGAGCGTCTCCCGGGGGAAGTCTCTTCCGCCGGGAGAGCACGCCGCTTGTCCGTCAGACAGGAAGTCCGGCGGGTGGGAGGGCTCCCAGCCCGCCCGCCGTTCTCCGGCGGCGGGAGGACTGAGCCGGTCCAACCAGCCGCCGCTTCTCCCGGCCCTCCGGGATCGTGGCGTGGAAAGTGAGGGCGAAAACGTTTTTCTCCCCCTCTGTCGGTCACATATTATTCAAATTTCAAAGGAAAATCAAGCGGTAAATTATCACAAAATTTTGGTATCTCATTGTGCGGATTTGCTGAAATCGCACATTTTTTGCCGATTATGATGTCATATCATGCCTCGGTTGTATGTGAACAGACGATGAGGTCCTACCAATTTTTTGCCGTTTTTGGAAATTATGTCCGCGCAGGAAAGACAAACGGTCCCCTCCCGGCCGAGGCCGAGAGGGGACCGTGCGTTCCGTCTCCGGGGGACAGGGGTCAGTCCTCGCCGAGGGCCTCCGCCACCCGGTAGCGCTCCATGCTCCGGGCGAAGAGGGCGGCGGAGGTGGGGGGCGTATAGGTGATGGCGTTGGCTCCGGCCCGGATGGTGGCGAGGATGGTCTCATCCGTGGGTCCGCCGGTAGCGATGATGGGGACCTCCGGGAACCGCCTTCGGATATGGGCCACGATCTCCGGCGTCCGGGCCGCACCGGAGACATTCAGGATGTCGGCTCCGGCGTCCAGGCGGGCCTGGATATCGGTGCTTTCTGCAACAACGGTGACCACCACCGGGATGTCCACATCCTCTTTGATCATGCGGACCACGTCGTTGGGGATGGGGGCGTTCAGCACCACGCCGAAGGCGCCCTGGTGCTCCGCCTGGATGGCGAGGCGGTCCGAGCGCATCCCGCTGGTGACGCCGCCGCCCACCCCCACGAAGACCGGCACGTCCGCCACGCTGATGATGGCGTCCGCGATGACGGGCTGGGGGGTGAAGGGGTAGACGGCCATGATGGCGTCGGCGTTGATGTTCTTTACGATGGCAACATCCGTGGTGAAGGCCAGGGACTTGATGCGCTTGCCGAAGATGCGGATGCCGCTGCACTCGCTGACGCAGTGGGGCAGGGACAGGGAGTGGCTGCGGAGGGTGCCGGTGTAGCTGGGCACCGTTTTTGCGGTTTTGGTCTGGGTCTCCTGGGACATGGGTCCTCCTTGTATTATAGAGTAGTAGTTATTAGAGCCCCTCTCCAAGGGCTGTGCTACACTGTAAGGGATGCTGTGGATTGGTT
>SFLD01000023.1 GCA_004553545.1 Clostridiales bacterium
CCAGCGACGCGGGCATGAAGGCCTACTATGCCCTGCTGAGCCAGGCCGAGGGCGCGGATTCCATCAGCCAGTTCAACCACCCCGGCACCACCTTCGGCACCTTCCAGGACTTTGCCTACTGGGATGCCGTTATCGACAGCCGCATGTACCTGGTGGAGGTCGGCAACGGCGAGGGCCAGATCGGTGCCGGCGGCTACTATCCCAGCTACAGCGAGTACATCAAGGCCCTGGACAAGGGCTGGCACCTGGCCCCCAGCAATAACCAGGATAACCACAAGGGCCGCTGGGGCAACGCCAACGACGCCCGCGACGTCATCCTCACGGATGATTTCAGCGAGGAAGGCATCTACGCCGCCCTCCGCGCCATGCGGGTCTATGCCACCGAGGATAAGAACCTGGAGATCGGCTACACCGTCAACGGGGAGATGCTGGGCAGCACCATCTCCGAGGTGCCCGAGAAGCTGAACTTCGAGATCTCCTTCTACGATCCCGATAAGACCGACTCCATCAGCAAGGTGGAGCTGGTGGTGAACTCCGGCAAGGTGGCCCAGAGCTGGAGCGGCGCGGAGCTGGTCAAGGGCAGCGTCAGCGTGACGCTGGATCCCGATTACAGCTACTACTTCGTCCGCGTCACCGAGGGCGACGGCGATATCGCCGTCACTGCCCCCGTCTGGGTGGGCGAGACCCTGAAGCTGGGCATCTCCGACGTGACCTGCAGCGCTGCGACCCCCGTCACGAAGGAGGAGCTGACCCTGACCACCACCCTCTTCAACAGCGAGACCAGCGACGCCGAGATCGAGTCCGTGACCTACACTGTCGGCGGCGAGGTCATCGGGGAAGATACAACTGCGGGCACTCTGGAGGCCAGCAGCACCAAGAGCGTGACCTTCCAGTACACGCCGACGGCGGCCCGGATGACCACCATCACCGTGACGGTGGTCCTGGAGCAGAACGGCAAGGAGTACACCTTCACGAAGGACATCTCCCTAGACGTGCTGGATGCCGATAAGCTGGTCTACATCGGCATCGACGCCTCCCACTACAACGAGTACGTGGCGGGCAACTACAAGGATTCCATGGGCAACTTCGGCGCCCTGGCGGCGGAGTATGACGTGCGCACGGTGCAGCTGAACAGCAGCGAGGAGCTCATCGCGGCCTGCGGCAACGCCAAGTACAAGGCCCTGATCCTCACCGTGCCCTCCCGCCGCCTGGCGGCTGCCCAGACGGACCCCAGGACCTATTCTGAGGCGGAGCTGGCGGCCATCGCGGCGTTCAACGCGGCGGGCGGCACCGTGATCCTGGCCGGTTGGTCGGATAACTACGAGAACTACGACGTCATCCAGAACAACAAGTCCATCAAGCACATGGCGGCCACCCAGAACGACGTGCTGGCGGCCCTGGGCTCCCACCTTCGGATCAGCGACGACGCCACCTATGACGACGTGCGCTCCGCCGCCGACGGCGTGGACAAGTGGCGGCTCTACTTCAGCGACTACAACATGGAGAATCCCCTGACCGACGGCGTGATCTACGATGCGGAGCATCCCTATGACAAGCTCTACACCGAGCGCTTCAGCCACTACGGCGGCGCGTCCATCTACGCGGTGGATGAGACCGGCAATGCCGTCTCCGCCCTGCCCGCCACGGTGAGCCCGGTGGTCTACGGCCACGCTACCACCTATTCCGTGGACGTGGACAGCGACGGCCTGGGCGGCGCCGGGACTCCCAAGTATACCTACGCCGAGAACGACAGCCGCCTGATGGTGATGGCCACGGAGCAGCTGGAGGGCAAGGGCCTCATCGTGGTCTCCGGCGCGGCCTTCATGTCCAACTTCGAGGTGCAGGCCCAGGTGGATAACGGCGCGGAGAAGAACTACTCCAACTACCGGATCTGCGAGAACCTGGTGTCCCTCTTCAACCAGGCGGAGATCACCCCCATCGCAGAGGTCCAGGCCGAGAAGGACGAGGGCGTCCGCTTCACCATCGAGGGTGTCGTGACCTCCAACGCCTCCGGCTATGACAAGGCGACCGCCTTCTTTGACTGCATCTATGTCCAGGATGCGACCGCCGGCATCAACGCCTTCCCTGTGGCAGGCGAGTACAAGATCGGCGACGTGGTGCGCATCACCGGCAGCACCTCCTCCTACCAGGGCGAGCGTCAGATCGCGGTGAAGAAGATCGTGAAGATCGGCGAGACCACTCCCGTTGCCCCCAAGACCGTCACTGCGGCGCAGCTGGCGGACCAGGGCTTCCTGGGCAGCCTTGTGACGGTGGAAGGCACCGCCACGAAGATCGAGTACGCCAACGGCCTCATCCAGACCATCATGGTCCGGGATAGCTCCGGCAAGGAGGCCCGCATCTTCATCGACGGCTACATCACCACCGACAAGGACGTGGCCAACGCCGAGGTGGGCTGCCGCGTCAAGGCCACGGGCCTTGCCTCCTATGACAATACCTTCGTCCTGGCGGACGGCACCCCGGTCTACCAGCGCATCCGCATCCGCGACCGGGCAGACGTGGTCTGCACCGCGGGCGGCGGCGTGACGCCTGTGACCCCCGTGACTCCCACCCAGCCCGGCCTGCCCTTCACGGATGTTTCCAAGGGCGAGTGGTACTATGACGGCGTGAACGATCTCTATCGCCGCGGCATCATGGACGGCACCACCGAGACCCTCTTCGCCCCCAGCCAGGGCCTGAGCCGCGGTCAGCTGGCCATGATCTTCTACCGCATGGCAGGCGAGCCGGAAGTCACCGCCAAGGATACCTATTCCGACGTGCCCGCCGGCCTCTGGTGCGCCAAGGCTGTGACCTGGGCCAGCGCCAACGGCCTGGTCCTGGGCTATGAGGACGGGACCTTCCGTCCCGACCAGCCGGTCCAGCGCCAGCAGCTGGTGGCGATGCTGTTCCGCTACGCGGCCTTCTGCGGCATGAGCGCCGTGACGCTGGAGGAGAATCTCCTCTCCTTCCAGGATGTCGGGGCCGTCAGCGGCTATGCCCGCCCGGCCATGAACTGGGCTGTGGGCCAGGGCATCCTGCTGGGCAGCGAGAACTATCTCATGCCGAGAGAGCAGGCCACCCGCGCCCAAGTGGCGATGGTGCTGCACCGCTATCTCACTCTGCTGGGCTGAGTCCCGGCACACATTCCCTTTCGCCCCGGCGGGCAGCTGCCCGCCGGGGCGTTCCCCGTGAGCATTTTTCCCCGGAAGACTGAAAGCGCGCCGCCCCAGGGCGGCGCCCGGAAAGGAACGTCCCATGAAGCTTGAAAGACCCGCGCCCCGGCGCGCACTGGAGATCGGCCTGTCCCTGGGGCTGGTGCTGATTCTGGTACTGTGGGCCGCCGTCCTTTTCTGGACGGAGGAGGACCGGGAGGCTACGGCCGCCCGGAAGCGGATGTTCGCCGTGGCGGAGGTCACGGACATCCTGGAGGATACCGCTGAGGTGCAGGACTGGACGGAGGGACGGCGCATCGGCCAGCAGGAGCTGGAGATCGAAGTCCTCACCGGCCCCTGGAAGGGGGCGGTGCTGGAGACCCCCAACTACCTCACCATCTACACCAATGTGGACGCCCGGGTGGGCACCCGCATCATCGTCCGCCTGGACGCGGACGAGCAGGGGCAGCCCTACGTCCTCTCCATCCCGAACTATAACCGGGTGCCCATGCTGCTGGGGCTCATGGCGGTCTTTGCCGGGCTCCTGGTGCTCATCGGCCGGCGGAAGGGCGTCATGGCCCTGATCGGCCTGGTCTACACCCTGGCCTGCCTCTGGTTTATCCTGGTGCCCATGATCCTGCGGGGGGCGGACCCCGTTTTGGTGACGGTGGTCATCGTGGCCCTGACCACGGCGGCTTCCCTGCTGCTGCTGACGGGCCTCAGCCGCAAGACCCTCTGCGCAACGCTTGGCTGCGTGGGCGGCGTGGCGGCGGCGGGGCTTTTCGCCGCGGCGGCGGGCACCGTCTCGCCCATCAACGGCTTCAACCTGCCGGAGGCGGAGGAGCTGGTGCTGCGGGCGGCGGACCAGGGGCTGCAGATCAGTGGCCTCTTCGTCAGCGGGATCCTGGTGGCCTCCCTGGGTGCGGTGGTGGATGTTGCCATGTCCATCGCCTCCGCCTGCTGGGAGCTGCGGCAGGTGGACCCCAAGCTGCCCCGGACGGCGCTGTTCCGCTCCGGCATGAACATCGGCCGGGACGCCATGGGCACCATGGCCAACACCCTGATCCTGGCCTTCGCGGGCTCGTCCCTCAATACGCTTCTGCTCTGCCAGGTCTATGACTACCCCCTGATCCAGATCTTCAACGCCGATGCCATCGCCGTGGAGATGATCCGGGGCGTGGCGGGCTCCATCGGCATCCTGCTGACGGTGCCGCTGGTGGCGCTGCTGAGCGCGCGCCTCATGAGCCCCCGGAAATAGTGCGCCTTTCCCCCGTGGAAATACGCGGACGGATCATAAGAGGAAGGCCCTGCCGAACTGGCAGAGCCTTCCTTCTTTCTCTTTGGCGCGCGGAGACCGGGACGCCCTGGCTTTTCCCGCGAGGGCTCCATTTTGGAATGGGGCGATCCTGCACCGGTGCGGGCCTGGGCGTCATCTCCCGCGCTTTTTCACGTCGGCGTCGATGCGGGCCTTCCAGTTGGCGCCGAGGGGCTGGGCAGCGCGGACGCAGCGGACGGCCTCGCCGATGACCTCGTAGTTGAGGGCCGTGCCGGCCTGGTCACATTTGTAGTTCACCGCCCGGTCCGCGCCGATGCCGAAGCGGGCCGCCTCCCTCGCCGCGTCGATGTTGGCGCCCAGGAAGAGGAATTCCCAGCCGTACTTCTCCTTCTCGTGCCGGATCATGCGCTGCACGGTCTCGTAGTTGTAGCGGCGGCTGGCGTTTTCGCAGCCGTCGGTGGTGATGATGAACATCGTCTTTTCCGGCATGTCCTCCCGGCGGGCGTACTTGTGGACGTTACCGATGTGGTGGATGGCGCCGCCCACCGCGTCCAGCAGGGCGGTGCAGCCCTGGGTGAAGTACTCCCTCTCCGTCAGGGGCGGCACCTTGCTGAGAGGCAGCCGGTCGTGAATGACCGTGCAGCTGCTGTCAAAGAGCACGGTGGAGACCAGTGCCTCGCCCGCCTCCCGCTTCTGCCTTGCGATCATGGAGTTGAAGCCGCCGATGGTGTCCTTCTCCAACCCGCTCATAGAGCCGCTGCGGTCCAGGATGAAAACCAGTTCTGTCATAGGAAAAACCCTCCTTCGTTTCATTACGCTGTCATTCTAGCGCATCCGAAGGAGGGTCTGGTCGCCTGTGAGGCGACATTTATTGTGCGTTCAGCCGTTCCGCCCACTCAGCTTCCCGGAAGCCCACGAGGACGAAGTCCTCGCCGATCAGCAGCGGGCGCTTGACCAGCATGCCGTCTGCGGCGAGAAGGCGCAGCATCTCATCCTCGTTCATATGCGGCAGCTTGTCCTTCAGGCCCATGGACTTGTAGAGCAGGCCGCTGGTGTTGAAGAACTTCTTCGGCGGCAGTCCGCTGCGCCGCTGCCATTCTGCCAGCTCCTCATACGTGGGCTTTTCCTGCTGGATGTCCCGGAGATCATACGCAATGTGGTTTTCTTCCAGCTATTTTTTGGATTTCTGGCAGGTGGTACATTTGGGGTAGCAGAGGAAGATCATGGGTTTCACTCCTATCTCAATTCAATTCTTCTAAATACCGGATCGCTTCCAGATACAGGTCATGCTTTGGGGTGCGTCTGCCGCCGACTCTCCGGGTGTCCGTGTTGTGCCGGAGATCGGCCAGCTTGACCTTCCGGGCAATGGGGTCGTCCGCCAGCGCCCGGACGTAGTCCCTGTAGGGCACGCCGTCCGCATGGGTCAGCAGCCGGAGGGCCTGGAGCACAGGCTCCGGAAAGCCCGCCTGGGCCAGGCTCTCCAGGGAGTAGCGGTCGCCGTGGTCCTCGATGACGTCGTGCAGCAGGGCGGTGCAGGTCGAGTTCTCATCCTCCATCTGGGTGGCCAGATAGAAGGGATGGAATACGTAGGGATAGCCTCCCTTATCCACATCGTCCCGGTGGGCGTCCCAGAGGATCGCGTAGGCTTTCCTGACCAGCTCAGAGTAATACATTGGAGCTCCTTTCCCTTCCGCGTGATATGCTCACGCCCCCAACAGCCGCTGATCGAAGGCGAACAGCGCCTCGTTGATCTCAAAGATATCGTATTTTCCCTGGCGGATGAAGTACTCGATGATGACGTCGGACTTGCTGCTGGGGCTCAGCGCGTAGCCTGCCCGTGCGATGAGGTCCCGGGTCTCCGCCAGGTCCAGCTCCAGCGCGATGGCAAAGGCGATGGCGGTGGACTTGGAGGGCTTATAGTCCGGATCGCTGCGGATCTTGGAGAAGAGCTTGCGGTCCACGTTGGCTTTCTTGTAGACCTCGGAGTCCTTCCGGCCGCTGCGGTCGATGAGCCGCAGCAGGGTTTCTGAGAACCCGGCGTCCAGATGCGCCAGCAGGTCGTCCAGTCCCCGGGCCGGTACGGAATCTGCCATGGGCGCCGCTTTGCTCCTGCGGGCGGCCTGCAGCGGGGGAAGGCCGGAGCGCATCCGGCGCAGGCTCTCCCGGCGGAAGTCGGTGTGCGCGTCCACATAGTGGTCGTCGATGTACTCAGCAATGTCGGAAAAGAGCCTGCCGCTGATCTGAAAGGCCTCCCGGCCGAAAATGACCAGGAAGACCGTCATGTCGTTGTGCAGAAGGAACGCACCGATGGTGTCCACCGCCACCCGCAGCGCCTGATCCTTGGGATAGCCGAAGCTGCCGGCGGCGATCAGCGGGAAGGCCACGGTCTCGCAGCCGTGCTCCCTTGCCAGCGCAAGGCTGCTCCGGTAGCAGGAGACGAGCTGCTCCCGCTCTCCGTGGCTGCCGCCATTCCAGACAGGGCCCACGGTGTGGATCACGTATCGGCAGGGCAGGCGGTAGGCCTTCGTGATCTTCGCCTCCCCGGTCCCGCAGCCGCCCAGCTGCCGGCACTCCGCCAGCAGCTCCGGCCCCGCCGCCTGGTGGATGCAGCCGTCCACCCCGCCGCCGCCCAGCAGGGACGCCTGGGCGGCGTTGACGATGGCGTCCACGGTCATTTTCGTGATGTCGTTGCGGACGATGGAAAGAGGCATGGTATCACCGCCTGATCAGTGTTCTTTGGGCCCGGGAGCCCGCATGGCCGCAGCCGCCTGCGCGGCGGCCGCAAGATACAAAAATGCTCTGCCTCCGCGGCAGCCCTGCCGGGGCATTGCAACACAAGACAGTGTTGTTTCCTATGATAGCATACCCCGCCAGGAAAGGCAAGAAGCGGCGGAGCGCTTGCAGTCAGCGGAAGAAAAGCTTCCCGGAATGGAATTTTGCATTTCAATAGCGCTGGTCGCTTGCAAGGAGACTTGCACGGGAAAAGAATTCTCCTTGACAAAGGAAACCAGCAAGAGTACAATAAACTAACGAATGTTAGTTAGTGACTGGCGGAGGGCGTATGAAGCAGGAGGATACCAAGCGGCGGATCCTGGAGAAGGCGCTGGAGCTCTTCTCCACCCGGGGGTATGATTCCGTCAGCGTGGGCGAGATCGCACAGGCGGTGGGCATCAAGGCCCCCTCGCTCTACAACCATTTCCCCGGCAAGCGGGCCATCTTCGACGCCATCGTGGAAGCCACGGCGGCCCAGTACGAGCGGGACACGGACCGGATCGACATCCACGTGCAGAACGCGGAGCGGGACATCCCGGTCTTTGCGGAGATCACGGCGGACGGCCTCTTTGAGAAGGTGCGCCAGATCTTTGACTACTCCCTGCACAACGAGACCATCCGCCGCTTCCGCCGGATGATGACCATCGAGCAGTTCCGCTCGCCGGAGCTGGCGGCGCTGTACTCCCAGCGCTACGTGGACCGGGTGCTCCGCTACCACGCCGGGATCTTCCGGGATCTGATCGCGGCGGGGGAGATCCGGGAGGAGGACCCCGATACGCTGGCCCTGCTCTACGTGGCCCCGGTGCTCACGCTCATCGGCATCTGCGACCGGCAGCCGGAGCGGGAGGACGAGTGCCTGCGGAAGCTCCGGGAGCATGTGGAGCTCTTCTTCCGGATGACCCACCCGGCCGACGGCCGGAAGGAGGGAGAACCATGAGCGCGGCGGCTGAGCGGCAGTGGGTCCTCTGCCCCCGCTGCGGCGGAAAGACCCGGCTGCAGATCCTGCGGGAGACGGAGCTGCGGGCGTTCCCCCTGCTCTGCCCCAAGTGCCGGCGGGAGAGCATCATCAGTGTGAAAAACTTTATCATGGAGACCCAGGAAGCCAGACGCTGAGACGCAGTGCTGCCCCCCAAGGGGCAGACTGCGTCTTGCCATAGGGAAAAGAGGAGCAAAATGAACGCCATCCTTTATACCACCAATACCGGCAGCACGGAGCGCTATGCAAAGCTGCTGGCCCAGGAGACCGGGCTTCCGGTCTGCTCCCTTGCGGAGGCGAAGACCGCCGTCCCCGCCGGCGCGGAGGTCATCTATCTCGGCTGGATCATGGCGGGCTCCGTCAAGGGCTATGCCGCCGCGGCGAAGCGCTACCGGGTGCGCGCCGTCTGCGGCGTCGGCATGGGAAAGACCGGGACGCAGACGGACAGCGTGCGGGAAAAGACGGGGGTTCCCCCGGAGATCCCGGTCTTCACCCTGCAGGGAAACTTCGACGTCCGGAAGCTGCATGGCATCTACCGGCCTATGATGGAGATCATGGTCAGAACGGCGGGGAAGGCCCTGGCCCGGAAAGAGGACCGCACGCCGGAGGAGGACGACATGCTGGCGCTGATGCTCCACGGCGGCGAACGGGTCCGGGCGGAAGCGCTGCGTGCCGTATGGGACTGGTACAGCGCCCGGGAAGCGGGGAAGGCGGTCTCTGAGATGGATAAGGAAGGGGAGAGGCCGGGATGCCGCAGCTGAGCCGGGGCGGAAAGTTCATTTTCGGGGAGTCGCAGATCCGCCCGGACGGCTGCGTGCGCTTCCCGCCGCAGGCGGTGACGGAGTATGGGATCGCTTCGGAAGGGAGGATATACCTCTTTACCGGCAGCGGGAGCACCGGCGGCTTCTGCGTGACGCGGCAGGGCCTGCTTCTGCCGTCCCAGCTGGGACACATCCTGACGGACCTGCCGGAGCTGCTGCGCTACGAAGCCCCCGAGGGGGCCTTCCTCCGCTACAAGGGACGCGCCTACTGCTGGACGGCGGTCTCCTCATCCGGCGAGATCCGGCTGACGGAGGGGATGCTGGCCGCGTTGCAGCTGGCGCCCGGGATGCGGCTTTTGTCCATCCGCAGCAGCGACATCGCCTTTACCATGGGGGCAAAGGGACCGCTTTGGGAGAAAGCGGAGCGATTTCCGGGGGAGATCCCCCTGTTTTGAGAAAAAGAAAGGATCAGAGTATGAAGACTGCATTTGAGATCCGGCGCGCGGAGGCGGCGGATGCCGCCGCCCTGCTGGAGTACCTGAAGATCATCGGCGGCGAGACGGAGAACCTCAGCTTCGGCCCGGAGGGCGTGCCCCTGAGCGTGGAGGCGGAGGCATCCTACCTCCGGAACCAGGAGCGCTCGGCGGACAATGTCCAGTACCTGGCCGAGGCGGACGGCGAGATCATCGGCACCGCCAGCCTGAACCGCAAGGGCGGCCGTGCCCGCCACCGGGGGGAGTTCGGCATCAGCCTGAAGCGGGCCTGGTGGGGCTGCGGCGCGTCCTCCGCCCTGACGGAGGCGATCCTGGCCTTTGCCCGGGAGAACGGCTTCGCCCAGCTGGACCTGGAGGTCCGCAGCGACAACACCCGGGCCATCCGGCTCTATGAGCGGTACGGCTTCCGGAAGCTCTGCACCTTCCCGGCTTTCTTCCGGATGGGCGGGCGGGACATCGATTTTGACCTGATGGTGCTCCCGCTGCCGGAGGCGGGGGAGCGCGGGAACGCATGAGAAAGCCGCTGCTGCAGAAGCTGGGCCTGCTGGGCGTCGTCAGCCTGCTGTCCTACACGGCGGCGGTGGTCTTTGCCCCGCTGGCCTATCCGGGCTACCGCTGGACGGCCCAGGCCGTCAGCGACCTGAGCGCCGCCAACGCCCCGTCCCTGGCTCTCTGGAACCAGCTCAGCGCCCTCTACAATGTCTGTGAGGTGGTCTGCGTCACGGCGGTCTGCCTGGGCATCCAGGGCCGGAAGACCCGGCTGCTGCGCCGGGGCATCGCCCTCTTTGCCGTGATGGAGTGGGTCAGCGCCGTGGGCTACCGGATGTTCCCTCTCTCGGAGAGCGGCTGTGCCGGGACCTTTCAGGATGTCATGCACCTGGCCGTCACCGCTGCGGTGGTGCTGCTCTCCCTGCTGTCCCTGGGCATGATCGCCGCCGCCGGGGCGAAGGACCGGTCCTGCCGTTCCTACGGCGTCTGCGCCGGGATCGCTCTCGGCATGATGCTGGTGGGGGCTTTGGGCATGAAGCTGGTACCGGCGGAATACTTCGGGGTGGTGGAGCGCTTCAGCGTCTTCGCCGCCACAGGCTTCAACGCGGCGCTGGGGGTCCATCTCTTCTGTATGGACGCGGAAAAGCAGCCGCAGATCGAAAAGGAGAACGCAATATGAAGGAAAACGATACCATCATCCGTCCCGAGACCAGGGACGATCACCGGAAAACCGAAAACCTGACCCGGGAGGCATTCTGGAACGTCTACCGCCCCGGCTGCGGGGAGCACTATGTGCTCCACTGCCTCCGGGAGGACCCCGCCTTCGTGCCGGAGCTGGATCTTGTGATGGAGCGGGACGGGGAGCTCATCGGGCAGGTCATCTATCTGCGCGCGGAGATCGCCTGCGACGATGGGCGGAAGCTGCCCGTCATGACCTTCGGCCCCATCGGCATCGCCCCGCAGTATCAGCACCGGGGCTACGGAAAGCGCCTGCTGGACTTCTCTCTGGCGCGGGCGAAGGCGCTGGGCGCGGGCGCGCTGGTCATCACCGGTGACCCCGCGTTCTACGGAAAGTCCGGCTTCGTTCCGGCCAAGACGCGGGGCATCCGCTACGCCGACGATCCGGAGGCGGACTACTTCCTCCTCCGGGAGCTGATCCCCGGCTTCCTGGACGGCGTTTCCGGCACCTACCGGGACCCGGAGGGCTACTTCGCCTGTGAGCGGGACCCGGAGGGCTTCGCGGCCTTTGAGGCCGCCTTCCCGCCCAAGGAGAAGCGAAAGCTGCCGGGACAGCTGTTCTGATCCTATGACAGAAAGGGAGGATCTCGCTATGATCCCGAATTGGAAGATCTACCCCCGCTCGCAGGGGCACAGCACGGTGTACCTGAAAAATGTGATCACCGACCCCACCATTGCCGTGGGCGACTATACCACCTACGACGATTTCGTGAAGGACCCCCGCGATTTCCAGCGCAGCAATGTGCTGTACCACTATCCTGAATGCAACCATGACCGGCTGACCATCGGAAAATTCTGCTCCATCGCCTGCGGGGCAAAATTCATCTTCAACGCCGCCAACCACGCGCTCGGCAGCCTCTCCACCTATCCATTCCCCATCTTTTTTGAGGAGTGGGGTCTTCCCACGGATGTGGACTCCATCGCCGGGGCGTGGGACAACCACGGCGATATCGTGGTGGGGAACGACGTCTGGATCGGCTATGAGGCTGTGATCCTCTCCGGCGTCACCATCGGAGATGGCGCCGTCATCGGCACCCGGGCGGTGGTGACGAAGGACGTTCCGCCCTACACCATCGTGGGCGGCATCCCGGCAAAGCCCATCCGCAAACGCTTTGACGATGCGGTCATCGAAAGGCTGGAAGCCCTCCGCTGGTGGGACTGGGAGGAAGAGAAGATCCGGCGGGCCATCCCCGCCATCCGGTCGGGGGACCTCGCAGCCCTGGGAGCGCTGCTGTGAGCCCCGTCGTCATCGACCCGGCGGCCAGCCCCCGGGCGGAGGCTTACGCCCTCTGGATGGATGCGCCCAACCCCATGGTGACCTTTTTCAAGACCCTGGACGTGACGCCCCTCTTGCGCTTTGCCCGCAGGCACGATTACCGGTTCAACGCCCTCCTCTGCTGGTGCGTGGGGAAGGCTGCCGGTGAGGTGGAGGAGTTCTGCACCCTTCCTGTGGGGCGGCAGCTCCTGCGCTACGACGCCATCGCGGTGAACACCATCGTGAAAAACCGCCGGGGCGGGGTCAGCTCCTGCGATGTGCCTTTCTCCCCGGACCTTGCCCGCTTCCACCGGGATTACCTGCGCCTGACGCGGGAGACGGCGGAGAACTGCCGGAACCACGACCTCCCGGAGCACGTGGTCATCGGCACCTCCGCCATCGTGGAGACGGAGATCGACGGGGCCGTGGGCATGAACAGCGGTATTTTTCATAACCCGTTCCTCATCTGGGGCAGATATCACAAGGGGCTCCTCCGAACCACCCTGAAGCTCTCTTTTCAGTTCCACCACACCCAGATGGACGGCGCCCATGCCGGGCGTTTCCTGCGGCTCCTGCAGGAGAAGATCGATACATTGAAGTGAGGCGGGGAATGGCCCCTGGCCTTTGACCGCCGGGGCGGCATGGACGCCCGGCTGATCCGGGAGCGGACCGAAGACATCGCGGTGGGGAGCAGCATCCCCTGCAGCGATGAAAAATTAAAATTTCAAGAAAAACCATCAAAGGAGAACTGTTTGAAACTTACTACCTTATCACGGGAGCGTGTGGCCTGACCGGGAGGTCTGGCAAATGAAAGGCATTCGAGATGATTCCGGATGGAACGACCTTGCTTTCTGCACTCGGATCAAGGCTGGCAGTATCGCGGAGCTGCTGGCGTCCTGCCCCCTCTATCAGGAAATGTGGCGCGCCCACATCGGCGCCAAGGATTGGGCGGTTTCCGCCGCGGGAAGGGAGGCGTGAGGAAATGTTCCATACGGTCAAGCGCATCATCGACTGGTGCGGGGAGTTCAAGGGAAAGCTGTATCTGGGCTTTGTGATGACCTTCTTTTCCCACATGTTCACCGCCATGCCCCTGGCCCTCGCCGCTTACACCGTGGGCCTTCTGGTGGAGGCCCAGGCGGGCGGCGCGGCCTTTGACTCCGCCTGGATCGGGCGCAGTGTCCTTTTGCAGGTGGGGATGGTCCTCCTCCGCTTCCTCTTTGACTACCTCCGGGCCCGGCTCCAGGAGCCCATCAGCTACCAGCTGACGGCCCGGGACCGCCTGGCGGTGGGCGACGCTCTGAAGCGGGTGTCTCTCGGCTACTTCCAGCAGGTGAGCACCGGCAGCATCCTGAACTCCATCACCACCGGCCTCTCCACCCTGGAGAACATGGGTATCCGCATGATCGATAACTTCGTGGGCGGATACCTGAACTTCCTCGTGATCTTCCTGTGCCTGGCCGTCTGCAGCCCGGTGACGGCCCTCATCGCTCTGGCGGCGGCCGCTCTCTCCCTGGGGGCCATGCTGTTGATCTCCCACTACAGCCGGGTCAACGCCCCGGTGGAGGCCCAGGCCAACCGGGACATGACCGGCGCGGTCATCGAGTATGCCCGGGGCCTCGCCGTGGTGAAGTCCTTCGGCAGGAGCGGCGCCGCCATGGACTCCGTCACGAAAGCCATCGGGGACAGCAAACGCATCCACCAGAAGATCGAGTGGGGCTACCTCCCCGGCAACGCCCTGCACCTGCTGGCCCTCAAGTGCGGCAGCGTGGGCCTGGCCCTGGCCGCCGTGCTCCAGTATTTGAACGGCTCCATGGCCTTCTCCCTGATGCTGATGTTCCTCTTCTTCTCCTTCCAGATCTTTGCGAGCCTGGAGCCCATCAGCGACAGCGCCCATACCCTGGGCGTCATCGACGACGCCATGGACCAACTGGACGCCCTGAAGGGCGGACACTTTATCGACAAGGACGGCCGCGACGTGAAGCTGGAGCACTATGACATCGCCTTCCAGAACGTGGACTTCGGCTACGATGAGCGCCAGGTTCTGAAGGATGTCAGCTTCACCATCCCGGAGGGGAGCTCCACCGCCATCGTGGGTCCCTCCGGCTCCGGCAAGACCACCCTCTGCAGCCTCCTGGCCCGGTTTTATGATCCCCAGGGCGGCAGCATCATCCTGGGGGGCCACGACCTCCGGGAGTTCACCTGCGACAGCCTGCTGCGGAACCTCTCCATGGTCTTCCAGAATGTCTATCTCTTCCACGATACCGTCCGGGCGAACCTCCTCTTCGGCAAGCCCGACGCCACGGAGGAGGAGATGATCGCCGCCGCGAAGAAGGCCCGCTGCCACGACTTCATCCTGGCCCTGCCCAACGGCTACGACACCGTCATCGGCGAGGGCGGCGGCACCCTCTCCGGCGGGGAGCGGCAGCGGATCTCCATCGCCCGGGCCATCCTAAAGGACGCCCCCATCATCATCCTGGACGAGGCCACCGCCAGCATCGATCCCGAGAACGAGCATCTGATCCAGGACGCCCTGACGGAGCTGACCCGGGGCAAGACCGTCATCACCATTGCCCACCGCCTGGCCACCGTCCGGAACGCCGACCAGATCCTGGTGATCTCCGACGGCCGGGTGGCCGAGCGCGGCACCCACGAAGAGCTCCTGGCGAAGGACGGGATCTACCGCCGCTTCACCGAGATCCGGGAGAAGGCCGAGGGCTGGCGCATCGACGCCGAATAAGCTTCCCCCAAAAGACCGCGAAAAGAGGACCGCGCCCATCGGGCGCGGTCCTCTCTCTTTCCTTGATGATGGTTTTCCGGCGGGATCTCAGATGACACCGTACTCCTTCAGGAGCTTCTCGATGTCCGTTCCCTGGATCTTGCCAAGGACCTTCTTCACGGCCATCTTCTCCACGAGGCCCATCTCCATGTCGGTGGCCTTCTTGCCGTCCCGGAGCTTCACGGTGGCGTTCAGCAGGTCCCGCACGTCATAGACGCTGCCCCAGACCTCGGGCACGCCCCGGTCCACGTTCAGCAGAGTGTAGACGGCCTCCATGCCGGTGCGCATGGAGTACTCGGTGGTGAAGATGGTGTCCCGGGGGGTTTCCGCGAACTGGCCCAGGAAGGCGAAGTTCACGCTGCCGTCCGGCACCACCTTGGGCCGGTCACCGTAGGCGCGGGGCATGAAGAAGGCGTCGATATAGGGCATCATCACGGGCACGGTATTGGCGCTGTTTTCCGCCATGTCCTCGATCTCGTCCTCCGGCACGCCGATGTGGTAGAGCCACTCCATGCAGATCTCCTTGCCCGTGCACTGGCGCATGGGCTTTTTCACGAAGTCGCCGGGCTTGTCGGTGAAGAGGGAGTAGACCCACACCAGGCAGTGGTCCTTGGGCTGGGTGCGGAACTGGGGCTGGCGGTTGATGGTCCAGCTCATGAGCCAGGAGGAGTCCTTCACGGTGACGATGCCGCCGGTGACGACCTTGCCGGTGAAGGGATCCCGCTTGCAGATGTTCTTGATATAGGGGATGATCCGCTGGTCCAGGGTCTCCACGGTGGCGCTCATCCAGTTGGTCTGCTCGGGGTCATGGCAGAACTTGTCGGGATGGCCGAAGGCCGGGTCCTGGGCGGCGATCTTGCGCCACATGTCCCAGCCGCCGCCTTCCTTCAGCTCGGTGTTGTAGGCCGCGGGAGTATTCTGGCTTCCCAGGGAGGAGTTCTCCACGCAGCCGCCGTTGGTGATGAAGACGAGATCGTTCTCCGTGAGGTCGATGGCGCTCTTTTCGCCATTCTCGATGACCTCGATGCGCTTTGCCAGCTTGTGGTGGGGGTCGGCGCAGTCGAACTCCACGTTGCAGACCTGGACGCCGTAGTGGAACTGGACGTTGTGGCTCTCCAGATACTTTACCATGGGCAGGATCATGGACTCATACTGGTTGTACTTGGTGAAGCGCAGGGCGGTGAAGTCGGGAAGACCCCCGATGTGGTGGATATAGCGCTGGATATAGAGCTTCATCTCCAGGGCGCTGTGCCAGTTCTCAAAGGCGAACATGGTCCGCCAGTAGAGCCAGAAGTTGGAGTTCAGGACCTCGTCGTCGAAGTAATCCGTGATCTTCTTGTCCTGCAGCTCCTCGTTGGGGGTGAAGAAGAGCTTCATGATCTCCATGGCGCCCTTGTCGGAGATGGCGAACTTGCCGTCAGTGTGGGCGTCCTCACCGCGGTTGACGGTGGCACGGCAGAGGGAGTAGTTGGGGTCCTCCTTGTTGAGCCAGTAGTACTCGTCCAGCACGCTGACGCCCTCCGTCTCGATGGAGGGGATGGAGCGGAAGAGGTCCCACATGACCTCAAAGTGGTTGTCCATCTCACGGCCGCCCCGCATCACGTAGCCGAGATTTTCGAATTTGTAGCCGTCGCAGGCGCCGCCGGGGAGGTTCCCCTTCTCCAGAATGTGGATATGCTCGCCCTTCATCTGGCCGTCCCGCACGAGATAGCAGGCGGCGGTGAGGGCTGCCAGGCCGCTGCCGACGATATAGGCGGATTTCTGATCCACGCCCTGGGGCTTCTTGGGGCGGGCAAAGGCTTCGTAGTTACCGCTGGAATAATACATAGAGAGGTCTCCTTTCGATGTCCGGTATCCCTTGGGATACTATGTTTTCCTGTTGTTGCCGTAAGAATACCCCAGTTTCCGGGGAAGCGCAATCAGCAGAAAGCGCCCTGTGATAAGTTCTTTATCACAGGGCGCGAAACTGTTTGAAATTTTATCACTCCGGGCGCTTTGATGGGTCCTTGTCGGCCCTCAGCCGCTCCAGGGCGGCGCGGATGTTGCCGTGGATGGCCAGCTCCAGCCGGCTCACGATGGCCTGGGGGTCCCCCTTCATGTCGCTTTTGATCCAGTCCAGCATGAGGCCCACGAACATGTATTGGTAGAGGGTGGCCAGGAACGCCTTGTCCTCCTGCCGGACGCTCATGCCCTGGGCCTGCTCCTCCACCACGCCGTCCAGCAGGGCGTAGGTGACCTTGTAGAGGTAATTCTCCACCTGCTCCCGGCTGACGGAGCGGTAGACGTTCAGAATGAAGGGCTTGTTCTCCCGCACTGCCTCAAAGATCTGCAGGAGACCCTGCTGCCAGGTCTCATAGGTCTTCTTCCCGGCGAGAGCCCGGCTGGCGTCCTCCTGGCAGCACCACTCCACGAGGTCGTAGATGTCCTTGAAGTGGTAGTAGAAGGTCATGCGGTTGATGCCGCAGTCCTCCGTGATGTCGGTGACGGTGATCTTGCTGAGGGGCTTTTGCAGCAGCAGCGACTTCAGCGACGCCTCCAGCGCCCGCTTGGTGACCTGAGACATGGGCACGCCTCCCTTCCCGTGATGGGGCCATTGTACCCAACGGGCGGGAAAAATGCAAGGCCGGAAAATTTTACATGGAATGACTGGCATCCGGCGGCAGAACATGGTATCATAGAGCCATCAACGAAAGAAAGGCTGGCGAACGGGCTTATGGATCTCGGCAACCGGATCGATTTCAACGCCAAAAAAGGCTTCATCTGTGATATGGACGGTGTCATCTACCATGGCAACCGCATCCTCCCCGGCGTGGCGGAGTTCATCCAGTGGCTCCAGGCGGAGGGGAAGGAGTACCTCTTCCTCACCAACAACAGCGGCTACACCCCCCGGGAGCTCCAGCAGAAGCTGGCCCGCATGGGGCTGGATGTCTCTGAGGAGCACTTCTACACCAGCGCCCTCGCCACGGCGGCCTTTCTCCGGGACCAGGCTCCCGGCTGCTCCGTCTTCGCCATCGGCGAGGCGGGCCTCCTCAACGCCCTCTACGACGCCGGCATCACCATGAACGATGTGAACCCGGACTACGTGGTGGTGGGGGAGGGGCGGTCCTACTCGCTCGACACCCTCACCAAGGCCACGAACCTGGTGATGGCGGGGGCCAAGCTCATCGGCGCCAACTCCGATGTCTCCGGCCCCATTGAAAACGGCATCGCCCCCGCCTGCCGGGCCCTTATCGCCCCCATCGAGATGGCCACCGGCAAGCAGGCCTACTTCTGCGGCAAGCCCAACCCCCTGATGATGCGCACCGGCCTCAAGAAGCTGGGCTGCCACTCCGGCGAGGCCGTGATGGTGGGCGACCGGATGGATACCGACGTGATCTCGGGTCTTGAGAGCGGCATGTCCACGGTGCTGGTGCTCTCCGGCGTCTCCACGGAGGAGACCCTGAAGACCTACGCCTACCGGCCCGGCATCGTCCTTCCCGGCGTGGGGGACATCGCCGCCATGGCCCGGCGGGAGAAGGCCTGAAAACGCGAAAAATGCCCCCGGAGACCTGCATCTCCGGGGGCGTTTTCTCACTTCTTGCTCTCAGCCCAGAGCCGGATGGATTCCTCCGGCACATTGCCGATCCACATCTTGCCGGGGCGCAGGTCGCCGCTGCAGCTGCCCTTCAGGCCCTCCAGGGTCTTGCCCATGCTGCTGCCGCCGGAGGTGGCGAAGGGGATCACGGTCTTGCCGGAGAGATCGTAGCTCTCCAGGAAGGTGTTGATGATGGTGGGGGCCACATACCACCAGATGGGGAAGCCCACGTAAATGGTGTCGTACTGGTCCATGTTTGCCACCCGGCCCTCGATCTCAGGGCGGGAGGACTTGTCCTTCATCTCCAGGGTGCTGCGGCTGCGGGGATCGGTCCAGTCCAGATCCTTCTTGGTGTAGGGCACCTTGGGCCGGATCTCGTGGAGATCCGCGCCGATGGCCTTGGCCAGACGCTCCGCGGCCCGGGCGGTGGTGCCGGTGGCGGAGAAGTAAGCGACCAATGTCTTGCTCATAGGGTTTTCCTCCTTCATGCTTCGCCCCCGGCCCCACCGGGACGGCGTTTTCCCGGGAAAGGCCTGCCCCTCCCATCCTTTTGGTACCAGCATAGCACAGCGGGGCGGACTTGTCGAATGCTTCTTTCTTATCACGAGCCATACGAAAAAGACATTCCTGCTCTTGCACAATGCCCGGAAAGCGTGGTACACTGGGGGAAACGAGAGGAGGCAAGCGGCATGGAACTGCGGGTCCTGCGATACTTCCTGGCGGTGGCCCGGGAGGAGAACATCACGAGAGCGGCGGCGCTGCTCCACGTGACCCAGCCCACCCTCTCCCGCCAGCTGATGCAGCTGGAGGAGGAGCTGGGGGTGAAGCTCTTCCGCCGGGGGCAGTACCGGGTGGTGCTGACGGACGAGGGGATGCTCCTCCGCCGGGCCCAGGAGATCCTGGAGCTGGCGGAGAAGGCGGAGCGGGAGCTGAGCCGCAGCGGCGGGGAGCTCTCCGGCGAGATCGCCATCGGCTGCGGCGAGACCCGCAGCATGACCACCCTCTCCCGGCACATCCGCCTCTTCCGGCAGCGGTATCCCCAGGTTCGCTTCCGCATCTACAGCGCCATTGCGGACGACGTGAAGGAGCGCATCGAAAAGGGTCTTCTGGACATGGGCCTTCTCACGGAGCCGGTGGACATCGGCCGCTACGCCTTCCACCGCCTGCCGGAAAAGGACCGCTGGGGCGTCCTGGCGCCGGAGGACCATCCCCTGGCGGCCAAGGGCGGGGCCGCGCCCCAGGATCTCCTGGGGGAGCCCCTGCTCCTCAGCGGACGGGAGCTCATCCGCCAGGAGCTGGCGGGCTGGTTCGGGGAGGCCTACGGGGCCATCCAGGTGGCGGCGGAGTATAACCTGATCCTCAACGCCGCCAACATGGTGAAAAACGGCGTGGGCCTGGCCCTCTGCTTCGACCTGGACTGCGTTGCCTCCGGTCTCCGCTTCGTCCCCCTGAGCCCCACCCTGGAGACCGGCACCGTCCTGGCCTGGAAGAAGGACCAGACCGGCTCTCCGGCGGCGGAGGAGTTTCTGCGGCAGCTGAGAAATACGGGCGAGGCATTTCTGAACGAAGAAAAAAAGTATTCGACATTTTAGGCATCCTGCCGTACAATGCAGACATCCGAAAGGGTGTCTGCATTTTTCGCGGGAAGGGGGAAAAATTCCATGGATCAACAGGAACTCAGCCGCTGCTGCGCCATCCCGCCGGAGCGCCTGGCGGAGTACCGGCGCTTCTGCGGCGGGGACTGCGATGTCCCGCGCCTGAGCCTCTTTCTCTCCCTCCGGGATCTGGACTTCTCCCCGGAGGAGGCGGCGGCCTACCTGGACGCGCCCCCGGCGGAGCGGCTGCGCCGCCTGGAGACCCGGCGGGAGGCCCTCCTCACGGAGATCCACCGGCGGGAGGAGCAGCTCTGCCGCCTGGACTGCCTGCGCCACGCCCTGCGCCAGGGCCGCTGACACCCGGCTTTTCCGATTTTCTGGATTCTCAAAGGAGGTTTTCATCATGGCAGTGAAGCAGACCGCGGGCCGGGAGGCCCTGGGGCAGTTCGCCCCGAAATTCGCCCAGCTCAATGACGACGTGCTCTTCGGCGAGGTCTGGTCCCGGGAGGGCCAGCTCCCGCTGAAGCTCCGCTCCCTCGTCACCGTCACCGCCCTCATCAGCAAGGGCATCGTGGACAGCTCCCTGAAGTATCACCTGGAGAGCGCCCGGAAAAACGGCGTCACCGCCCAGGAGATGGCGGAGACCCTGACCCACATCGCCTTCTACGCCGGCTGGCCCAACGCCTGGGCCGCCTTCCGCATGGCGAAGGAGGTCTATGAGGGGAAGGAGACCGAGGGCCACGGAGGCTTCTTCGGCCAGGGCCAGCCCAACACCGTCTTCGCCCGGTACTTTGACGGCCAGAGCTACCTCCAGCCCCTGACGGACCCCAGGGAGACCGTCTTTGTGGCCAACGTCACCTTTGAGCCCGGCTGCCGTAACCACTGGCACATCCACCACGCCAAGCGCGGCGGCGGACAGCTCCTCCTCTGCGTGGACGGCAGGGGCTGGTATCAGGAGGAGGGCAAGCCCGCCCAGGCCCTGCACCCCGGCGATGCCGTCACCATCCCGGCGGAGGTGAAGCACTGGCACGGCGCCCAGGCAGACTGCTGGTTCAGCCACCTGGCGGTGGAGGTCCCCGGCGAGGACTGCTCCAACGAGTGGTGCGAGGCCGTGGACCCGGAGGCCTACGCCGCCCTCCGGGAGGACTGACCACCCCCGCTTTTCCCCCGGAAGATGCGGAAAACGGGAAATTTTCTTGCATCGTTCCGGAAAACGGCCTATAATAAGAGAGGAAAAGTTTGCGGCGGGTCCCCCGCCGCTGTGAAAGGAGATCTTCCGATGAAAGCAACCGTCTATTTCTCCCGTGAGATCACCCCGGAAAAGGTCGTCGCCCTCTACGAGGCCGCCGGCAAGCCCCTGCCCGGCAAAGTGGCCGTGAAGCTCCACTCCGGCGAGGAGGGGAACCAGAACTTCCTGAAGCCCGAGTTCTGGAAGCCCATGATCGAGGCCGTGAACGGCACCGTGGTGGAGTGCAACACCGCCTATGAGGGCGCCCGCAACACCACTGAGAAGCACGTGGCCCTGCTGGAAAAGCACGGCTGGAGCAAGTACTTCACCGTGGACCTGCTGGACGCCGAGGGTCCCGACCTGGAGCTCCCCATCCCCAACGGCAAGCGCATCCAGAAGAACTTCCTGGGCAAGGACATCGCCAACTATGACTCCATGCTGGTCCTCTCCCACTTCAAGGGCCATCCCATGGGCGGCTTCGGCGGCGCGCTGAAGCAGCTCTCCATCGGTTGCGCCTCCTCCTACGGCAAGGCCTATATCCACGGCGCCGGCGAGCCGGAGAAGATCTGGACCGCCGACCACGACTCCTTCCTGGAGTCCATGGCCGACGCCGCCTCCTCCGTGGTGGACTACTTCAAGGGCAACATGGTCTTCGTCAACGTGATGAAGAACATGTCCGTGGACTGCGACTGCTGCGCCGTGGCCGAGGACCCCTGCATGAAGGACATCGGCATCCTGGTGTCCCTGGATCCCGTGGCCGTGGACCAGGCCTGCCTGGACCTGGTCTATGCCTCCCAGGACCCCGGCCGGGACCACCTTCTCAAGCGCATCGAGAGCCGCCACGGCGTGCTGACGGTGGAAGCCGCCGCCGCCCTGGGCGTGGGCTCCCGGGAGTATGAGCTGGTGGAGCTCTGAGAAAAACCGAAGGAACAGCGACCCGGAGAGGACGGACATCGTCCCCTCCGGGTCGTTCCGTTTTCCGGAGCGTGGGAGGGGATTTGTTTGTGATTTATCTAACATGAACAACTTGACACCAAAATAACAAGGAATGTCTTATGGAAAATGGATAAAAACCTCTTGCAAAATGGCGGAAAGCGCGGTACAATAGCCGCAATCAACTTTTTGAAATTCTGTGTCCGGCGGGGCGGAGGGGCTGCCTCCCGGGCAGGAAAGGACGGATGACATGAGTAGACTCCAAGTAAAGACCCCCAGCCAGGCGGACGCCGCCGTGGAGCAGCTCTACCGGAATATGGAGCAGCGGATCGCCGCGAGCCCTCCCGGTCTCTGCCCAGTGGACCTGGCGCTGAACTTCCTGAACCTCTGCCGGGCCCAGACCTGCGGCAAGTGCGTTCCCTGCCGCATCGGCCTCACCCAGCTGGCCAACATGCTGCAGGAGGTGCTGGAGGGTGAGCCGGACCCCCACATCCTCCACCACATCGAGGTCACGGCGGAGGTCATCGTCAACACGGCGGACTGCGCCATCGGCATCGACGCCGCCAACATGGTCCTGGTGGGCCTCAAGGGCTTCCGGGAGGACTATGAGGAGCACATCCTCCACCACCGCTGTCTCGGCTACCTGCGCCATCCCGTGCCCTGCGTGGCCCTCTGCCCCGCGGGGGTGGACATCCCTGGCTACATCGCCCTGGTGAAGGAGGGCCGCAGCGCGGATGCCGTGCGCCTCATCCGCAAGGACAATCCCTTCCCCACCGCCTGCGCCTACATCTGCGAGCACCCCTGCGAGGCCCGCTGCCGCCGCAACATGGTGGACGACGCCCTGAACATCCGCGCCCTGAAGCGCTACGCCGTGGACCGGGCCGGGGAGGTCCCCCAGCCGGACTGCGCCAGCGCCACGGGGAAGAAGGTGGCCGTCATCGGCGGCGGCCCCGGCGGCCTCTCCGCCGCCTACTACCTGGCCCTCATGGGCCACAAGGTCACGGTCTACGAGAAGCGGCAGCGCCTGGGCGGCATGATGCGCTACGGCATCCCCAGCTACCGCCTGCCCCGGGAGAAGCTGGACCAGGACATCCAGTCCATCCTGTCCCTGGGCATCGAGGTCCACACCGGCGTCAGCGTGGGCCAGGACGTGAGCTTTGAGGAGCTCAAGCGGGAGTATGACTCCCTCTACCTCTCCATCGGCGCCCAGACCGACAAGAAGACCGGCATCCCCGGGGAGGACAGCGCCGGCGTCATCTCCGCCGTGGAGCTGCTGCGCCACATCGGGGACGATGAGATGCCGGACTTCACGGGACTGGAGGTGGCCGTCATCGGCGGCGGCAACGTCGCCATGGACGTGACCCGCAGCGCCATCCGCCTGGGGGCCCGGAAGGTCTCCTGCGTCTACCGCCGCCGTCTGGAGGATATGACCGCCCAGATGGAGGAGGTGGAGGGCGCCATGGCCGAGGGGGCCGAGATCCTGGCCCTCCACGCCCCCACCCGCATCGAATCCGGGGAGAACGGCGAGGTCAAGGCCCTCTGGGTCCAGCCCCAGGTCATAGGCGAGGTGGACCAGGGCAGCGGCCGGCCCAAGCCCTACGCTGCGGATGTGGGCGAGCGCCGCATCCCGGCGGATGTCATCATCGTGGCCGTGGGCCAGGGTATCGAGAGCGCCGGGCTGGAGCAGAGCGGCATCCACATCCAGCGGGGCGGCCGTCTCATGGCCAACCCCACCACCCAGCTCTCGGAGATGGAGGGCGTCTTCGCCGGGGGCGACTGCGTCACCGGCCCTGCCACCGTCATCCGGGCCATCGCGGCGGGCAAGGTGGCTGCCGCCAACATCGACGAGTACCTGGGCTTCCACCATGAGATCACCGCCCAGGTGAAGGTCCCGGCGCCCCGCTTCAACGACCTGCGCCCCACCGGCCGGGTCAGCAACGCCGAGCGGGACGCCGACGAGCGCAAGCGGGACTTCCTGTGCATCGAGTGCGGCCTCACCGAGGAGGAGGCCCGGCAGGAGTCCGGCCGCTGTCTCCGCTGCGACCACTTCGGCTACGGAAACTTCAAGGGAGGGAGAGAGGAAAAATGGTGACCATCGAACTGGACGGAAGAAAGCTCCGGGTCCCGGAGGGGACCACCATCCTGGAGGCGGCCCAGTCCGCCAACATCCCCATCCCCCACCTCTGCTACCTGAAGGATATCAACGAGATCGCCGCCTGCCGCATGTGCATGGTGGAGGTGGAGGGCACCGAGCGCCTGCAGCCCGCCTGCAACACCTGGGTGACGGAGGGCATGGTCATCCGCAGCAACACCCCCAAGGTGCGCCAGGCCCGGCGGACCAATCTGCGCCTCATCCTCTCCCAGCACAACTCCAACTGCACCGTCTGCATCCGCAGCGGCAACTGCGAGCTCCAGAAGCTCTCCCACGACCTGAACATCCACTACCAGCCCTACCCCATCCAGCTGGAGCGCTCCCCCATCCGCCTGGACACCCCTGTGGTCCGGGAGGCCAGCAAATGTATCAAGTGCATGCGCTGCGTCCAGGTCTGCGACAAGATCCAGGAGATGCATGTCTGGGACCAGATCGGCACCGGCTCCCGGGCCACCGTGTCTGTCAGCCACAGCCGCTACCTGAAGGACACGGACTGCACCTTCTGCGGCCAGTGCGTCACCCACTGCCCCACCGGGGCCCTCACTGTCCGGGATGATACCGGCCGGGTGCTGGAGGCCCTGGCGGACCCGGAGATCACCACCGTGGTCCAGGTGGCCCCCGCCGTGCGGGTGGCCTGGGCGGAGAGCTGGGGTCTCGGCGCCAAGTATGCCACCGCCGGCCGCATCGTCTCGGCCCTGAAGCATATGGGCTTTGACTATGTCTTCGACACCAACTTCACCGCCGACCTCACCATCATGGAGGAGGGCAGCGAGTTCGTCCAGCGCTTCACCCACCGGGGCAAGTACCGCTGGCCCATGTTCACCTCCTGCTGCCCCGGCTGGGTCAGCTTCCTGAAGAGCCAGTATCCCTCCTATGCGGACTGCCTCTCCACCGCCAAGTCCCCCCAGCAGATGTTCGGCGCGGTGGCCAAGAGCTATTTCGCCGAGAAGATGGGCATCGACCCCCACAAGATGTTCGTGGTCTCCATCATGCCCTGCTCCGCCAAGAAGGCCGAGAGCGAGCGCCCGGAGATGAACGACGCCTGCGGCGACCCGGATGTGGACGTGGTCCTCACCACCCGGGAGATGGACCGCCTCTTCCGCTCGGACTGCCTGGTGCCTCAGGAGCTGGAGGAGACCCCCTTCGATTCTCCCCTGGGCAGCAGCACCGGTGCGGCGGTGATCTTCGGCGCCAGCGGCGGCGTGATGGATGCCGCCCTCCGCAGCGCCTACTACCTCGTCACCGGTGAGAATCCCGACCCGGACGCCTTTGCCGAGGTCCGGCAGGGCCAGCCCTGGCGGGAGGCGAAGTTTGACATCCCCGGCGCCGGCACCGTCCGGGTGGCGGTGGTCAGCGGCCTTGCCAACACCCGCCGGCTGATGGAGGCCATCGACAGCGGCGACGCCGACTACGACTTCGTGGAGGTCATGGCCTGCCCCGGCGGCTGCGCCGGCGGCGGCGGTCAGCCCATCCGGGAGGGGAGGGAGATGGCTGCCTATCGCGGCAACCTCCTCTGGAAGATCGATGCCAAGGCGCCCGTCCGCTTCTCCCACGAGAATCCGGAGATCCTCTCCCTCTACCGGGAGTACTTCCGCACCCCCCTCAGCGAGCGCTCCCACCACCTCCTCCACACGGAGCACAAGGTGTAAAAGAACACTATCCTAGCTGAAAAACACGGTATAAACGACAAACGCCCCCTGCGGCCCAAGGCCGCAGGGGGCGTTTCGGCGGTTCAGTTCTCCCTCTGGCTTTCCGCGATCTTCCGCCGGGTCCAGTCGTCGATCTCCGCCTTCAGCCCCTGGAGGTAAGGGGAGAAGGCCACCTTGTCCCGGCCGTAGGTGAGCTGCAGCTCATACTCCAGCGGCAGCCAGGAGGCGATGTCCGACTCATCGTGCTGGATGACGGCCTCCAGGTTGTCCAGGGCCTTGTAGAGCTTGGCCTCCGGGGTCTCCAGGGAGTCCATCTCCCGCAGGAGGGCCAGCCACTCCTCGTTGTAGGGCGCGGGAAAGTCCCCCACCCAGCGCTCCAGGATGGCCTCCTCCTTCTCGCCGTCCTCACTCTTTTTGAGGAAGGCCGGGATGTCCCCGGTGAAGGCCTCCCCCAGGTCGTGGATGAGGCACATGCGGATGACCTTGTCGATGTCCAGGTCCGGAAACTCATCCTCCATCAGCATGGCCATCAGGGCCACCCGCCAGCTGTGCTCCGCCACGCTCTCCCGCCGGCCGGAGGAGGTGTCGCAGTGCCGGGTCCGGCACTTCAACTGCTCGGCCACGGACAGGATCTCCAGCAGCTTCTTCGCTTCCATGGTTTGTCCTCCTTACTTCAACTGGTCCAGGCTCAGGGAGAAGCTCTCCAGGAACGTTGCCATGAAGTACCGCAGCTCCGGGAGGTCGTAGCCCTCCAGGGCCTCCTTCGTCTGTGCCGCGGCCTCCCGGAACTCGCTGTTCCCGGCCTTGACCTCCTCCAGACACTTGATGTAGGCGGAGAGCTTGTCCGCCGCCTTGACCAGCTGCTCCACGGTTTCATCCTGGGGCTGCAGGATGGGCCGGTAGGTGGCCTGAAACTCCTGGGGCAGCAGGGAGAGGAGCTTGTCCCCTGCCACGGCCTCCACCGCCTTGTAGGCCCCCCGGATCTCCGGGTTATAGTACTTGATGGGCGTCGGCATGTCGCCGGTGAGGATCTCCGTGGCGTCGTGATAGAGGGACGCCACGGCCACGGCCCCGGCGTCCACGTTTCCGCCGAACTTCTCGTTGCGGATGACCGCCAGGGCGTGGGCCAGAACGGCCACCTGGTGGCTGTGCTCCTGGACATTCTCCGGCGAGGTGTTGCGCATCAGCGCCCAGCGCTGGATGAAGCGCATCCGGGCAAGGTAGGCAAAGAAATGACTTCTCATGGCAGTTCCTTTCTCATAGATGGACCTGAAAGTCCCCGAAATCAAAGCGTCCCGCCCCCTGGTGCAGCAGGCCCCTCTCCCGCAGACGGCGGAAGCCGTCCCGGGCCCGGACCGCCAGGTCCGGCGGGCAATTTAAGGCGTGATGGCCCGGCAGGATCTCCCGGAGGGGCAGCGCCGCGATCCGTTCCAGGGAGGAGAGAAAGTCCTCCGGGCTTGTGGTGGGGTAGAAGGCGTCCAGGCAGCCCCGGTAGAGGAGGTCCCCGGCGTAAAGCCGCCCCTGCGCTGCCTCATAGTAGCAGCAGTGCCCCGGGGAGTACCCCGGCGTGTGGAGCACCTGGACCTGCCGCCCGCCAAGATCGATGATATCCCCGTCCCGTAGCACCCGCCCCGGCTCCCCGGAGAAAACCCGGTACATTTCCGGGGAAAACCCAGCAGGGAAGAGGGGGGCCTTTGCGCAGAGCTGCCGCCGGACCGCGGCCTCCGGCAGGGGAAAGTGCCGGAGCCAGTCCTCCTCCGCCGCATGGACGGCGGGGGCTCGAACTGTCCGCAGCCGCCGATGTGGTCCCAGTGGACGTGGGTCAGGGTCACGGTGACGGGGCGGTCCGTCAGGGCCTCTACCTCTCGCCGGAGGCCCCCCACCCCCAGCCCGGTGTCCAGGAGCAGGGCGCGGTCCCGGCCCAAAAGGAGGTAGCTGTGGGTCTCCTCCCAGTGGCGGTACTCGCTGAGGGCGAAGGTGGCGTCGTCGATGCGCTCCACCGTGAACCAGGGCGTCATTCCACGATCTCGCCCAGCAGGGCGTCCCCCTCGGTCCCGGTGATCCGCACCGGGAGAACGCGGTTGTGAAGGTCCTTCTCGGTGTCCACCAGCACCTCCATGTAGTTGGGGGCGTGGCCGGAGAAGTGCCTGCCAGAGGGCTGCTCAAAGAGCACGGGATAGACTTGCCCGACGCACTTCGCCAGGTAGTCCTCGTGGAGCTCCCGCCCCAGGGCGATGGCCCGCCGGGCCCGCTCCTCCTTGATGGCCTTCGGCACTTGGGCCATTTTTGCCGCCGGAGTGCCGGGGCGGATGGAGTAGGGGAAGACGTGGAGCCGGGCGAAGCCGCAGTGCCGCAGGAAGGCAAGGGTCTCCGCAAACTCCTCCTCCGTCTCCTCCGGAAAGCCGGTGATGAGGTCCGTGGTGATGGCGGGATGCTCAAAATATTGATTTAAAAGTGCAACAGACTGTGCAAACCGGGCGGTGTCGTACTTCCGGTTCATCCGCTTCAGGGTGGCGTCGCAGCCGCTCTGCAGGGACAGGTGGAACTGCGGGCAGAGCTGGGGCAGAGCTGCCGCCCGGCGGCAGAAGTCCTCCGTTACCGTCCGGGGCTCCAACGACCCCAGCCGCAGCCGGAGCTCCGGCGCGGCGGAGGCGAGCCCTTCCATCAGGTCGATGAGCCCCTGGCCATTTTTAAAGTCCTGGCCCCAGGAGGAGATCTCGATGCCCGTCAGCACCACTTCCCGGTAGCCCTCGTCCTGGAGCCGCTTCGCCTCCTCCCTGGCCTGGGAGCTCCCTGGCCTGGGAGAGGGGCAGGGACCGCACCGGTCCCCGGGCGTAGGGAATGATGCAGTAGGAGCAGAAGTTGACGCAGCCGTCCTCCACCTTCAGCATGGCCCGGGTCCGCCCCTCCAGCCCGCCGGCGGGCAGGACCTCGAACTCCCGCCGCCGCAGGGCCTGGTCCACGAACTCCGCCGGGGCGTGTCCGGAAAGACCCTGCTTCTCCATCACGGCGGATTCCAGCCGGTCCAGAAACTCCATCCGCCCGCCGGTGCCTGCCAGCAGATCCACGTCCAGCTTCCGGACCTCGTCCAGGTGGGTCTGGACGTAGCAGCCGCAGAGGGCTGCCACCGCCGCCGGATGCTCCCGCCGGATGCGGTAGAGCTGCTGCCGGGACTTCCGGTCGCTGACCGCCGTCACCGAGCAGGAGTTCACCACGTAGGCGTCCGCCGCGTCGGAGAAGTCCACGATCTCGTGGCCCCGCCGCCGCAGCTCCTGCTCCATGGCCTGGGTCTCGTATTGGTTCACCTTGCAGCCTAAGGTGCTGATGGCAACTTTCATTCCGTTTCTCCTTTGTCCTCCGAGAAGAGCCCCGGCAGCTCCGCAAGCGTCCGGACGGTCTCCTCCGGTTCCTCCCAGCCGTTCCGGGGCCGGGACAGGGCACCGTAGCCCTGCAGGATGCGGACCGTCCGCATCCCCAGCCGCTTCGCCGGGGCGATGTCGTTGTCCAGCCGGTCTCCCACCATGGCGGCCTCCGCCGGAAGACACCCGGCCTGCCGGAGGGTGGCTTCAAAGAGCGCGGAGTCCGGCTTTTTCACGCCGAAGTCCGCCGAGGTCACGATGACGGCAAAAAGCCCGCCCATGCCCCGCTGGGCCAGGCGCTCCGGGAGCCCCGCCACCTGGTTTGCGAGGATCCCCAGGGAGTATCCCCGCCGCCGCAGCTCCGAGAGGGCCGGGGCGGCATCCGGGAAGGGGACCTCCTCCTCCTCGGGATGCCACGGGACGTCCGAGAGCCCGAAGCGGGCCAGCACTGCCCCGTCACCGGGGTCCCCGGCCTCCGCCAGGCACCGCCGCTGGGCTTCGAACTCCGCCGGGGCGATGTCCGTCCCCGCCAGCACCTCCGCCGCCCAGCGCCGGTAGGCCGCCGTCTCATCCACCAGGGTGGAGCCCACGTCGAAAAAGATCCACTTCACGCCCCGCATGCGTCCTCGCTTTCCGCCCCGTCCGGGGCGATGATGGTATAGATGAGGTTGTCCGTCCAGACGCCGTTCTCCCGGATGAAGGCTTTCCGGATGCCCTCCCGGACAAAGCCCGCCTTGGTGAGCACCCGCTGGGAGGCCGGATTATCCAGGTTCACGTGGGCCTCCAGCCGGTGGAAGCCCAGTTCCCGGAAGCCCAGTGAGACCAGCGCCCGGGCGCACTCCGTGCCGTAGCCCCGGCCCCAGTAGGGGTTCAGGACGGTGCAGCCGATGCGGCCCCACTGGAAGTCCTCCCGCTGCTGGGTGGTGATGTCGCAGTACCCCACGGAGGCTCCGTCCTCCCGGCGGAAGAGGTTCAGAACGTAGGAAATGTCCGCCTCTGCTTCCTGCTGCCGCCGGGCAAGGAGCCCGGCGTACCAGTCCTCCGTCAGGAAGGAGAGGTCGAACTGCCCGTCGTCAAAACGGTTCCTGGCCGGGCCGCAGGCGCGGAAGCCGGAGAGAAAGACTGCGTAGTCCTCCGGCCGGAGGGGGCGGAGGGTGAGCTGCGGGGTTTCCCGGATGAGAGACGAAAGATCCAAAGATATCCTCCCCCGGCGGAAAGAGGGCTTGCCTTTTCCGCCGGGTCTTCGTATAATATAAGTTCGGGCCGGGGCCGAAGCTGCCTCCGGCCGTGACCCCTGACACTTTATTATAGCGGGATTCCCGCTTGACATCAAGAGCCAAAGTAAGGAGGGCCCTCCCATGATCTACCTGGACCACGCGGCCACCACGCCGCTGCCCCGCCCGGTGGCGGACGCCATGTATCAAGTCCTGACGGAGGAGTTCGGCAACCCCAGCGCCCAGTACGCCCTGGGCCAGACCATGGCGGAGCGGGTGGCTGCCTGGCGGAAGACCGTGGCGGACGCCCTGGACTGCCCGCCGGAGGCCCTCTGCTTCACCTCCTGCGGCACCGAGGGGGACAACTGGGCCATTCAGGCCGCCCTCTGGCAGAATCGCCGGGTGGGGAAGCACATCGTCACCACCGCCGTGGAGCACAGCGCCATCCTCCAGCCCTGCCAGTGGCTCACCCAGCAGGGCTATGAGGTCACCTATGTGGTTCCCGACAGCAAGGGAAACATCCCGGCGGAGCGCATCCTGGCCGCTGTCCGGCCGGACACGGCCTTGGTCAGCGTGATGCTGGTGAACAACGAGCTCGGCACCATTTATCCCATCCGGGAGATCGCCCAGGGCCTGAAGGCGAAGAATCCCCAGACCCTCCTCCATACCGACGCCGTCCAGGGCTTCCTGAAGGTCCCCTTCTCCGCCCGGACCCTGGGGGCGGACCTGATCTCCCTCTCCGCCCATAAGATCGGCGGGCCCAAGGGCATCGGCGCCCTTTATCTCGGCCCCCGGATGAAGAACGTGAAGCCCCTGCTCCCCGGCGGCGGCCAGGAGCACGGCCTCCGCTCCGGCACGGAGGCCACCGCCCAGATAGCGGGCTTCGCCAAGGCCGTGGAGCTGCGGCAGGCGAACCTGACGGAGACCCTCTCCCACATGGCGGAGATCAAGGCCTACGCCGTGGAACAGCTCACCGCCATCCCGGATCTCGTGCTGGTGGGGGACGGGGAAGCCCCCCACATTCTGGCGGTGTCTCTCGTGGGCTGGCCCAGCCAGAACATCGTCAACGACCTCTCCGCCCAGGGCATCTGCATCAGCGCCGGCTCCGCCTGCCACCAGGGCAAGCCCAGCCAGGTGGTGGCGGCCCTGAAGCTTCCCAAAAAGGTGGCCGGCGGCGTCATCCGCCTGAGCTTCGGCCCCGAGACCACGAGAGCGGACATTGACGCCTGCGCCGCCGCCCTCCGCCGCCACCACGACAGCCGCTTCCCCATGCTCTGAGCATACCCTCGCCGAGCGAGGACAACCCAAGTAAAGGAACCACGATTATGACATCGCTTTTCCGCCGGGAACCCGGCTTTTACCGCAGACTTTGGGTGCTGACGCTGCCCATCGTGCTGCAGAACCTCATCACCACCTCCCTGGGCTTTGCGGACACCTTCATGGTGGGCCTTCTGGGCAACGCGGAGATGGCCGCCGTCACCGCCGCCAACGTCCCCATCTTTATCATTCAGCTGGTGATCTTCGGCTTTCAGAGCGGCCTTGCGGTCCTGGTGAGCCAGTACTGGGGCAGGGGGGACACGGACAGCATCAACCGCTGCATGGGCGTCGCCCTCTACGCCGTGACCTTCTTCTCCCTGGCCGTGGCGCTCACCACCTTCTTCCTTCCGGCGGAGGTGTTGCGTCTCGTGACCCCCAACGAGGACCTGGTGGCCCTGGGGACCAGCTACATCCGCATCGTGGGCTTTGCCAACGTCTTCAACGGCATCAGCAGCGTCTACGCCGGGATGCAGCGCTCCACGGAGAATCCCCGCTTCGGCATGATCCTCTTCGCCATCTCCATGTGCGTGGCGCGGCGGCGGCCACCCTCATCTCCCGGGTGGTGGAGTTCGCCGTGGCCCTGCTCTATGCTCTCCGAAGCCGCCGGGTGCCGCTGCGTCCCGGCCTCATCCTCCGTCCCGGCCGGGATACCCTCCGCCGCTTCGGGAAGTACTCCGTCCCCGTAGTCTGCAACGAGACCCTCTGGGGCACCGGCACCAGCATGCTCACCGTGGTCATAGGCCACATGGCCCAGAGCCAGGACATGCTGGCGGCCTACTCCCTCATGGGCAACATCGATAAGCTCTCCACCGTCATCTGCTTCGGCCTTGCCGCCTCCGCCGCCGTGATGGTGGGCAAGGAG
>SFLD01000024.1 GCA_004553545.1 Clostridiales bacterium
GGAGACGGCATCCTCGCTGATGATGCCCACGGACTTCTTATCCTTCAGGTAGGCCCAGAAGGTGGCGGGAGTGTCGGTGTTCTTCGCGATCTTGTCCTCGTAGCAGCCGAGACGGGTCTCGTCGACAGCTTCCCGGGCCAGGGGCTCGGCATTCTTGTAGATGATCTTGGCGACCTCGTAGACTAGCTTATCGATCTGCTCCTGGGTGTAATCCTTGATGGCAGCCTGCGCGACCCGCGCGGCAACGATCTGTTCCTGAATGGTCATGGTTTTGCTCCTTTCGCTTTTTGAAAATTTCTGGCTTCTTGGGATTCCGGACCGGGGTCTCCCCCGGTCCGGATGGTTTTTTAGGTCTCGGCGGGGCGGTTATTCACCACCGCATCCGCCAGGAGCTCAAAGAGCTCCACAAATTGGATGCACTCCGACTTCTTGGGGGTGATCATGCTGAAGACCGGGGGCAGAAGGACCCAGGTGGCGGAGCCGATGAGGCTCTCGCAGGAGATGGTCCAGCTGTCCTGTCCCTCCGCGTGGCGGAGCTCCAGCTCCATGATGTCCAGGGCGTCCAGGCGCTCCGTGATGAGCGGGAGGGCAAGGCGCTGCCGGCAGGCGGCAAGGCTCTCGTCCCCGCCTTCCCAGGCAAGGGCGTCCCAGGTATACTCCCGCTGGCCCTTGAGGCCCTTCTGGCGGCACTTCAGGGAGAGGCGGCTCTCGCCGGTCTCCTGAAAGCGCTCCGTCACCGGGACCTCGCAGAGGAACTGGAGGTTGTAGTTCACCGCCATGAAGCGGTTCTCCCAGTTGTAGATGAGCTGGAAAGACTTGAGATAGTGGAAGCCGCTGAGGTTCAGCTTCCGCCGGAGGGTGCCGGTCTCGGTGCTCTGCCAGCGGTCCTCCAGGGCGTCCCGGAAGCAGTTGGTCAGGGCGCTGAGCTTCAGCTCGGCCCGGCGGGTGACGAAGCTGCGGCGGGCCTTGGCGGCGTTCCGGACTCTTTCACGGCGATTCATGGCGTGTCCCCCTTATCGGATGTTTGGTTTCAGGCGCGGGTCAGGATCAAAGGGCGTTGCGGCTCTTCAGCCAGTCCACCACGGCCTCGTCCCAGACGGGGAGGTACTCGGTGCGCTCCCGGATCATGATGACGGCGTCCTCCAGCTTGGTGACCTCGTTGATGGGCTTCTTGTGGGCCTTGTTCCAGACGATGATGAAGATCACCACCACGGCCAGCCAGGCCAGGGTGAAGAGGATGTAGTCGCTGATGGTGTAGATGGCGTAGATGGAGCCGATGATGCCGATGGTGAAGGTCACCTTGGGAGCGGGGACCTTGAAGAGGCGGGGGAAGTCGGGATAGCGCTTGCGCAGCACCAGCACGTCCACCATGGCCAGGATGTAGCAGCCCAGCCAGGCAACGCAGACGATGTTGATGAACATATTCATGATCTCGGCAGTGCCGCCCTGGGCGCAGATGTAGATGGTGCAGACGAACATCAGCAGGAAGCAGGTGATGGTGCCGTAGATGGGGACTCTGTACTTGGGATGGACATAGCCGAAGGCCTTGGGCAGCTGGCCCTGACGGGCGAGACCGTAGAACATGCGGGGCAGGGCGGCCAGCTGGGAGTTGGCGGTGGTGAAGGAGGCCAGGATGGTGATGGTGCTCATGATCACGGCGCCGATGGTGCCCATCATGGCGCGGGAGCCGTCGATGTGGGAGACGCCGGAGGTCAGAAGGACGTTGATGTCGGTGTACTTCAGGGCGGCGTAGGAGAAGACGATGTCGATGAGGTAGATGGTGATGAGAGCGGCGAAGAGGGCCTTGGGGATGACCTTATAGGGCTCCTTGGTCTCCTCTGCCATGGGGCAGCAGTTCTCAAAACCGATGTACCACCAGATGGAGGAGCCGACCGCGCCGAAGACGCCGGCCCAGCCGGTGGAGGGGAGGAAGGTGCTGCCCACGGGAGCGGCGATGCCCATGCTCTCGCCCACGCCCAGCGCGCCGCAGATGGCCAGGACCATGTAGGCGATCATCATGCCGATGGGCAGGGCGCCGGCGAACTTGCCGTAGACGCCCACGTCAAAGAGGTTGATGAAGAGGCACAGCACCAGGAACACAAGGCTCGTGACGATGGCGGGGATGCCGGTGACATCCTGCAGGGAGTAGCCGCTCATGGCCATCTGGGTGGAGCCGTCCGCCGCGGCCAGCAGGACGTAGGTGCCCAGGACCGCCAGGGTGCCCCAGAAGCGGCCCAGGGCGGGAGAGGTGTAGTCAGAGATCATACCGCCGCCGGGGAGCATGGCGCTGAGCTCGGAGAAGGCCAGGGCGGCGCAGATGATGGGGATGAGGCCGATGAGGCCGGTGATCCACACGGCGTGGCTGGCCTGGCCGGCCACCTGGGTGACGGAGAACATGGCAGTGCCGGAGACCACGAGACCCATGGCGGCGCCGTAGGTCGCGCCGAAGCCGAGGACTCTCTTCAGCTTGGTGTTGTTCTGTTCCATTTTGTTTTCCCTTTCTTCCTAATCTTTTTTGGGGCGGACGCCTGTCCGCCGGAGGCTCAGTTGGGGTAGACGCCGCGGATCACCGCGCTGTCCAGCACCTTGCCCCGGATGGCCCGCAGGAACTCATTATAATAGAATCCCTGCTGCAGGGGCAGCTGCTCGCTGAGGGCGAAGAGCTGGAGCTCATACTCGTGGGGCCGGTCCTCCGGCGCGGGGCCGCCGTAGCGGTTGCAGACCGGATTGTCGACGCCCAGCTGGAAGGCCCAGGTGGTCTTGCCCTGGAGAAGGGACGGGTCCCGTCCGGCATCCTCGGGAAGGCCGGAGGCGGAGGCGGGGATGTTGGCTGCCAGCCAGTGGACCCAGATGATGCCCTCACCGATGACGTTGTCATAATCGATGAAGACCAGGGCGAAGGACTGCGTGCCCTCCGGCGCGCCCTCCCAGGAGAGGGGGAAGGACAGCTGCGGGATGCCCTCCTGGCTGTCCGGGGACTGCTTGCCGTACTTGGCGGCGATGGCGCCGTTCTGGAAGGCGGGGGACGAGAGGGTCAGGCTCATGGTTTCACCTCCTTTTCTCGTAGAATGGGGCCGTGCCGGGCCTTCCCAGGGGCCCGGCGGCGGCCGGTCAGTGGAGGAATGCGGTATCTTCCTTTTACCATACCGCAGGACCGTTTCTCAATGAACCAAAGCCATAATTCCGGGGCCGGAAAAGGTTATATTTTGGGGTATAACTTTGGTTATAGACCGTTCGGACAAAAGTCGGAGGGCAGTTTTTAGGCACTATGACGGAAAAATTTCGCCAAATCCCGACGAGACTGGGCGAAAAGCACTTGCATCCCGGGGGGATTTCCCGTATGATGGGGGAAAGACCATTTCCGGAGGGAAGGAGGGGAAGCGGGATGCAGTATGCTGCTGTCTATGACCTGTTGGCGGTGCTGATCTTCAGCGCGGCCACGGCCTTCTGCGCCGCCGCCTGGGGCCGCAGCGGACGGCGGGAGATGCAGTCGGCGGGCTTTTTCTGCGCGGCGCTGACGGTGGACGCCGCCTTCAGCGTGGGGCAGAGCATCCTGGGCTGCAGCTACTCCACCAGCTCCGTGGCCCTCACGGCCATGCTGACCTTCACGGTGCTGGAGATCTACTTCCTGGGGCGGACGGTCTACTCCGTCTTTGGGGAGAGCGTGGACGGCACCTTCTATATCTGGCTCTGCATCGTGGTGATCTTCATCGGGCTGCTGTCCACCGCGCCTCTGGACCTCTATCTCTGTGATTTTCTGGCGTATGTCGCCAGCATCCTGATCCTTTGCGGGATCTACTGGCACCTCTGGGCTCAGGCGGACGGGCGGCAGAAGGCCCGGGTGTCGCCGGTCTATCACTGGCTCATCGCCATCCTTTTCATCCTGGCCTGCCTGGCCATGGCCTACTCCGTGGTGAACCTCTGCCTCTTCCAGACGGCCCCCACCCGGCTGCGGATGAGCCTCTACACCAACGGCATGTGCCTTGTGACGGCCCTGGGCTTCATCCAGATCTGCCAGCGGGAGCACGGGGTGCTGGTGGTGGAGGAGCGGCCGGCGGAGGCTGCGGACGACACCGAGGTCCTGCCGGAGACCGGCGAGGCGGAGGCGCCGCTGCCTCCCGTGGTGCCGGAGGGACGGCTGGCGGCCTTCTGCGAGAGCCACGAGCTCACCGCCCGGGAGCAGGAGATCCTGCGGCTGCTGCTGGCGGGCAAGAGCAACCAGGAGATCAGCGACGAGCTCTACATCACCATCGGCACGGTGAAGGCCCACATCCACAGCATCTTCGGCAAGCTGGAGATCGCCCGCCGGGGCCAGCTCCTGACCTGCTACATGGACTGGAGCGCCCGGGAAAACTGACCCCGCGCCGGAGAATCTCCGGCCAACGTGAAAAAAAGACCGATGGCTGCCGGCCTGGCAGCCATCGGTTTTTTCAGCGGGAGATCAGCGGTCCTTTTTGCGTCTGGCGCTGGGAAGTTACTCTTTGTCAGACAAAAGAACATCGACCCCGAGGATCACCTTGCAGGACTCCTCATAGTAGATGCGGTAAAGCTGCCCTTCTTCGAATCCCTCGGGAATGACTTCTTTCTTGGTTTGGACGTCTAGATAGAAGTCCTCTTTCAGGTCGTCTGGATGGGAAGGATACGGGAGAAAGGTAAAGCATAGGTTCAGTGGGTGGGAAGGCCTTGACTCATTATAGTAATAGCAAAATGTGCCGACAAATTCCGCAACTTGGGGGTTGTAGACCTTATAGAAGTAGCTTGCACTGTACAATATCCCAATGAGCATGCAGATCAGGACGCATATCATATCCTTTTTGTGCCGCCTTTGTTGACGTTTCTTTTTGCCGTTTTTCCTGCTTTTGCTATAGTCGAGATAAAGGTAAATCGTCAGCGAAAAAAGTCCAAGAGCAATGCTGACGACACCGATATGTGTGGCACGGTACATCAGTCCGCTATAGTTCAGCATGGAGCGTGTACCTCCCCTTTGTTACTGGCAGAGCCTGACCGGGACGCAATTCCGGACAATACCGATCGTGGCCTTGGTGGAATGAAGCCGCTGCGTCCCGCAGTGCCCGCCTGCCCTCTCACGATACCACATCCTGCCATTGTCTGCAACCGCGGAAACGAAAAAGACCGGAGCCGTTCCACCAGGGAAGGCTCCGGTCCTGGTGCCGGTGGTGGGACTCGAACCCACACGGTGTCGCCACCAACGGATTTTGAGTCCGTCACGTCTACCATTCCATCACACCGGCGTCTATTTTGTTATGATACCATGCCGCCGGCGGGATTGCAAGAAAAAATTCCCGCCGGAATGGGGCCGAAAATCCGGAAGAAGTACTACCAAAACGGAAGAAGAAGTGGTATAGTAACCTTGTATCGCTATGCGCCGGTCACGGCGGAAGGAGGGATGGGCATGAAACGGTTTCTCGCGGCGCTGCTGGCGGCGCTGGGTCTCATGGGGACCCTCTCCGGCTGCTCGCTGAATCTCGCGGCCTCGCCGGAGGACCTCTACATCCTGCCCCAGCTCCCGGCGGAGTACGCCGAGCTGAACCACTCCATCCGCCAGCTCATCGAGGCCGGGGCGGAGTATGCCGCCCCCACGGCGGGCACCAACCTGCAGCCGCTGCAGCTGGTGGACCTGGACGGCGACGGGCAGGAGGAGGCGGTGGCCTTCCTCCGCCGGGGCAGCGACGAGCGGGCCCTGAAGATCTATATCTACGAGCGGACGGAGAGCGGCTACGCCCAGAGCGCCGTCATCGAGGGCAGCGGCACCGCCATCTACAGCGTGGACTACCGGGACCTGGACGGCGACGGCCGCCAGGAGATCCTGGTGAGCTGGAAGGTGGGGCCGGAGGTCCAGGCGCTCTCCGTCTTCACCCTGCGCCTGGGGACGCCTCGGGAGCTCATGAACAGCAGCTACATCCGCTACGCCGCCGCGGACCTGGACGGCGACGGCCGGGAGGAGATCCTGACCTTCCGGGCCGACGAGCAGGGCGCGGGCACCGCGGATTACTACGCCTGGACCGGCGACGGCACCCTGGCCCCCGCCGGGGTGGCCCGGCTCTCCATGACCATGGCGGAGCTCAGCGCCGGGCAGGTGCTCTCCGGCACCCTGCGGGGCGGGGAGCCGGCGGTCTTCGCCACCGGCGTCAGCGACTCCCGCATCCAGGTGACGGACGTGCTGGCCCTGCGCCAGGGAGAGCTGGGGAACCTGACGGTCTCCGACAGCACCGGCGTCTCCCGGGAGATCTACCGCTACCTGGGCCTCTTCCCCACGGACATCGACGGCGACGGCGTCACGGAGCTGCCGGTGCCCCAGGACCTGCTCCCCTCCGGGGACACGGAGTCCGGCTGCCGCATCCGCTGGCGGAGCTATGACGCCGCCGGCACGGGCGAGGACGCCCTCTCCACCTATCACGCCCTGGCGGACGGCTGGTATCTGACCCTGCCGGAGAGCTGGGGCGACGCCCTCAGCGTCCGGACCGAGGGCGCGGGCAGCGACGCCTCCCTGGCCTCCTTCGGCATCGGCACGGGGGACGGCCGCATCGAGATCCTGTGCATCTACACCTTCTCCGGCGAGAACCGGGAGACCCTGGCCGCCAAGGGCGGGCGGGTGCTCCTCAGCCGGGAGGGGGAGACCATCTACTCCGCGGAGCTGCTGGAGGCCGGGGCCTTCACCCTGACGGAGGACGCCCTGCGCCAGAGCTTCCACCGCATCACCCGGGTGTGGAACCTGGGCGGAAACTGAGAGAAAGGACGGCAAGGACCATGAGAAAGGTAATGGTGCTGGAGGACGAGTCCAGCATCCGCAGCTTCATCGTCATCAACCTGCGCCGGGCCGGGTACGAGGTCATCGAGGCCGAGACCGGCGAGGAGGCCCTGGAGAAGCTGAAGGAGTTCCCGGAGACCCGGGTGGCGCTGCTGGACATCATGCTGCCGGGCATCGACGGCTTTGAGGTCTGCCGCCGCATCCGGGCCACCAACACCCGCATCGGCATCATCATGCTCACCGCCCGCTCCCAGGAGATGGACAAGGTGACGGGCCTCATGACCGGGGCGGACGACTATGTGACGAAGCCCTTCTCCCCGGCGGAGCTCACCGCCCGGGTGGACGCCCTCTTCCGCCGGGCCGGGGGCGGCGAGGAGCCCCTGCCGGGGGGCGAGATCCGGCAGCCGCCCTTCCTGCTGAACGTCCGCAACCGGACGCTGGAGAAGAACGGCCAGCGGGTGAAGCTCACCCAGGTGGAGTACGCCATCATGAAGTACTTCATGGAGAATCCCGGCAAGGCCCTCTCCCGGGAGGAGATCCTGGATACCGTCTGGGGCCGGGACTACTTCGGGGAGCTGAAGATCGTGGATGTGAACATCCGCCGCCTGCGCCTGAAGATCGAGGACAACGTGCAGAACCCCACCTTCATCACAACGGTCTGGGGCTACGGGTATAAGTGGGGAGGCTAGGAGCCCTCGAAGGGGAGCAGGCTCCCCTTCGACCTACCCTACCACCAGTGACACCGGTCACTGGTGACGCCGCCCAGGGCGGCGGCGAGGTCTCTCAGAAAGGCGGAGCCTTTCTGAGAGAAAGTTAAGAGCGCCCCGTCTCTGGCTTTGCCGGAGACGATGGCGGGGCACTGCGCTCGGGCGCCTTGCCCCGGCAGAGCCGGGGCTGCGGCACTTCGCTGCGTGAGAAGGATTTTTCCCGACGTACACGCCGCCGGGAAAAATGATTTAGCTTCTTTCTGCCGCCCCGGCGGCGGAAACCAGGAAGGGGGAACCCCTTCCTGGACTTACCCCCGGGGGACGGGGGACCCCGATCGACTGCCTGCTTCTATATAGAAGTGCCAGCAATTCGCCCCGCCGCAAAGCGGCATCGGCGGCGGAAACCGGGAGGGGTGGTCCCTTCCTGGATCTTTTCACGGGGGACCCATTTCCAACCGTTCGCGCGCGGCGCGGGAGAGGAGGGCCTTATGGCCAGGGAACGGAAGAGCAAAAAGGGCAAGGCCCTGCATATCCGGGGCCTGCGGCAGCGCTGGATGGTGAACTCCGTGGCGCCGGTCTGCGTGCTGCTGATCCTGGTGGTGACCCTGGTGGCCGCCGGCGTGGCGGAGTACTACTACGGCAGTATGCAGCGTGGCCTGGAGCAGCGGGCCCAGGCCACGGCGGCTGCCTTCGGCCGCTACTTCTCCGGCAGCTATACGGAGTACTACCAGCAGGCCACCAGCTATGCCGATACCTTTGAGGAGAAGGAGAGCATCGAGCTCCAGTTCCTCACCACCGGCGGCAAGATCCTGGTCTCCGCCTCCAACCTCACCACCGGCCTCTCCCCCGGCACCGGGGACATCAGCGACGCCGTGCGGCTGGAGCGGATGCAGGCCTTCCGGGGCAAGGACCCCCAGACCCAGGAGAACATCCTCTCCGTCTCCTGCCCCATCGTGACGGACGGAAGGGTGGTGGGCGTCCTCCGGATGGTGACGGCCCTGCAGAAGGCCGACCGGCAGATCCTGCTCTCGGTCCTGGTGGTGGCCGGGGTGGCGGCGGTCTGCATGGTGTTGATCCTTGTCACCAACCTCATCTTCATCAACAACGTGGTGGAGCCGGTGGCGGTGCTCAGCAACGCTGCCAAGCGCATCAGCGCCGGCAGCTACGGCACCCAGGTGGAGAACAAGTACAGCGACGAGCTGGGGGAGCTGGTGGACAACATCAACCAGATGTCCCTGAAGATCGGCCAGAACGAGAAGATGAAGACGGAGTTCATCTCCTCCGTCTCCCACGAGCTGCGGACGCCCCTCACCGCCATCAACGGCTGGGGCGAGACCATCCTGGCAGACCCTACCCACGACCCCGTGCAGATGCGCCGGGGCATCCGCATCATTTTGAATGAGTCCCGGCGCCTTTCCACCATGGTGGAGGAGCTCCTGGACTTCTCCAAGATGGAGGACGGCCGCTTCACCCTGCAGGTGGAGCCGGTGGACCTGCAGGCGGAGTTCGAGGACGCCATCTTCACCTACCGGGAGCTCTTCCGGCAGGAGGGCATCGAGCTCCGCTACGACGCCGGGGAGGAGGTGCTGCCTGCCATCTCCGGCGATCCGGAGCGGCTCAAGCAGGTCTTCTGCAACGTGCTGGACAACGCCGCCAAGCACGGAGGCGCGGGCAAGCGCATCGACGCCGCCCTGACGGAGGAGGACGGCGCCCAGGTCATCCGCATCCGGGACTACGGCCCCGGCATCCCGGAGGGGGACCTGCCCTACGTGAAGCAGAAATTCTACAAGGGTGCCTCCAAGGCCCGGGGCAGCGGAATCGGCCTTGCCGTCTGCGACGAGATCATCAAGCTTCACGACGGCAGCTTCGCCATTGAGAACGCCTATGGCGGCGGCTGCCTCGTCACCATCCGCCTGCCGGAGCAGGGAGAGTAACTGTCCCGAAAATAGGACTGAAAATACTAGAACAGATGTTGCATTTTTGCAAAATGCTTGTATACTAAGAAGCAGGAAAGGAACCTTATGGCAGAGAAGAAAAACGGCGGCTTCCGCACCAGCATCGGCGGTCAGGCCCTCATCGAGGGCATCCTCATGCGGGGGCCGGAGAAGCAGGCCATCGTGGTCCGGGACCAGGAGGGCAAGCTGGTGGAAAAGGTGGAGGAGCTCCGCCTCATCAAGGGCAAGCACCCCATCCTGGGGGTGCCGCTGATCCGGGGCACGGTGAACTTCCTGGCCGCCATGGTCAACGGCGTCAAGGCCCTGATGTACTCGGCGGACTTCTACCCGGACGATGAGGCCGCCCAGCCCTCGAAGTTTGACCTCTGGCTGGAGCAGCACCTCTCCAGCAAAAAGCTGGAGAGCGCCGTGGTGGGCCTCTCCGTGGTGCTGGGGGTGGGCATGTCCATCCTCCTCTTCCTGGTGCTGCCCACCCTTCTCACCGGGGCGGTGCTGCACTTTTTCCCGAACTTCCCCCTCTGGGGCCGGAATGTGATGGAGGGCCTTCTGAAGATCCTCATCTTCCTCCTCTACCTCTTCCTCTGCTCCCGGCTGAAGGACATCCACCGGGTCTTCCAGTACCACGGGGCGGAGCACAAGACCATCTTCTGCTACGAGGCGGGCCTCCCCCTGACGGTGGAGAACGTCCGCATCCAGCCCCGGCACCATCCCCGCTGCGGCACCAGCTTCCTCTTTGTGGTGATCTTCGGCTCCATCCTGGTCTCGGCGGTGGTCTTCGGCATCTGGCCCGTCACCAACGTGTGGCTGCGGACCCTGGTACATTTCCTCCTCCTGCCCCTGGTGGTGGGCATCACCTATGAGTTCAACCGCTGGGTGGGTCGGACGGACAACGCCCTCACGAAGTTCCTCACCGCCCCCGGCATGTGGATGCAGAACTTTACCACCTTCGAACCCGACGACTCCATGATCGAGTGCGCCATCCGCTCCCTGGAGCTGGTGATCCCCGAGGAGAAGGGGAAGGATCAGTGGTAACGGTCCTCCAAGGGGCGCGGCCCTTGGGGAGGAGACACGCTCCCCTGCGGAGAGACAGGTCTCCCCGGAATTCCGCGAAAAACGACAACGGAGCGTAGTATGGCTATTACATATAACGATCTGTACTTGGAGATCCGGCGGCAGCTGCGGGCGGCGGACAGCGGCGACCCCACCCTGGAGGCCCGGGAGCTGGTGGCCTTTGCCTGCGGCAAGACCAAAGAGGAACTCCTGCGGGACAGCCGCCTCTACGTGACGCCGGAGGTGGAGGCCTGGGTCCGGGCCTTAGTCCAGCGGCACATGGACGGGGAGCCCACGGCCTACCTCATCGGCGAGTGGGAGTTCTACGGCCTGCCGCTGGACATCTCCCGGGACGTCCTCATCCCCCGGCCGGACACCGAGGTGCTGGCGGGCCTCGCCATCGATTTCGTGAAAACCCAGGGCGCGTGCCGGGTGCTGGACCTCTGCGCCGGCAGCGGCTGCGTGGGCCTGGCGGTGGCGTCCCAGTGCCCGGAGAGCCGGGTGGTGCTGGGGGAGCTCTCGGAGGGCGCCCTGCGCATCTGCCGGCAGAACATCCGGCGCAACGGCCTCTCCGGCCGGGTGGTGCCCATGCAGATGGACGCCCTGGCGCCGCCCCCGGCCCAGCTGGGGGAGTTCTGCTGCCTCGTCTCCAATCCGCCCTACATCCCGGCGGGGGACATCCCGGGCCTGGATCCCTCCGTCCGGGACTATGAGCCCCACATGGCCCTGGACGGCGGCGCGGACGGGCTGGATTTCTACCGGAACCTCGCCAGGGAGTGGAAAAACGCCCTTACCGTGGGCGGAAAGATCTTCCTGGAAGTCGGCATCGGCCAGGCGGACGACGTGCTGCGCCTGCTGCGCGCCCAGGGCTTCGGGGATCTGGAGATCACCAAGGACCTGAACGGCATCCCGAGAGTGGTCCACGGCACCCTCTGGGGCGAGATCTGAGAAGCGCTGGAAAGGAACTTCCCATTACAGGCCGGATGCGAAGACCCACCGGGGCCGCCGGCTCCGGGCAGAGAGAAAACGCGAATACGAATACATAGGAGGATACGCCAATGGCAAAGGAAAAGAGCGCCCCCGCGGCGGCTGCCGCCCAGGACAGCAAGAAGCAGGCCATCAACACCGCCATGCAGCAGATCGAGAGGATGTACGGCAAGGGCTCCATCATGCGCTTCGGCGACGGGGCGGAGCTGAATGTGGAGTGCATTCCCACGGGCTCCCTGGGCCTGGATCTGGCGCTCGGCATCGGCGGCCTGCCCCGGGGCCGCATCGTGGAGATCTACGGGCCGGAGTCCTCCGGCAAGACCACCCTGGCCCTCCACGTCATCGCCGAGGCCCAGAAGAAGGGCGGCGAGGTGGCCTTTGTGGACGCCGAGCACGCCCTGGATCCCACCTACGCCCGGGCCCTGGGCGTCCGGGTGGAGGATATGCTGATCTCCCAGCCGGACACCGGCGAGCAGGCCCTGGAGATCACCGAGGCCCTGGTTCGCTCCGGCGCCATTGACGTCATCGTGGTGGACAGCGTGGCGGCTCTCGTGCCCCGGGCGGAGATCGAGGGCGAGATGGGTGACAGCTTCGTGGGCCTCCACGCCCGGCTCATGAGCCAGGCCCTCCGCAAGCTCACCGGCGCCATCAGCAAGACAAACACCATCGTCATCTTTATCAACCAGCTGCGGGAAAAGGTCGGCGTTATGTACGGAAACCCCGAGGTCACCACCGGCGGCCGGGCACTGAAGTTCTATGCCTCCGTCCGCATCGACGTGAGAAGGGTGGAGGCTCTGAAGAACGGCGGCGAGATCATCGGCAACCGCACCCGGGCGAAAGTCGTGAAGAACAAGATGGCGCCCCCCTTCCGGGAGGCGGAGTTCGACATCATGTACGGCGAGGGCATCTCCCAGATCGGGGAGCTGCTGGACATGGGCGTGAAGCTGGACCTCGTGCAGAAGTCCGGCTCCTGGTTTTCCCTGGGCGAGAAGCGCATCGGCCAGGGCCGGGACGCCGCCAAGCAGTACCTCAAGGACCACCCCGACGAGGCCGGCGCCCTGGAGGCCGCCGTCCGCAAGAACTTCGACAAGCTCATGAGCAACCAGTCCCGCATCGCGGCCCGGGCCGCGGGCCGGGCGGTGGATGTCTCCGCCGACGACTTCAACGATGAGAATTGACCGCCTGGAGGCGTCCAAGCACAAGCCCGGCCGGGTCCTCATCTTTCTGGCCGACGGCACACTCTTGAAGGGCAGCGAGAAAGAGGTGCTGGACTTCTTCCTCCGGGCCGGGGACGACCTGGATGAAGAGACGCTGGCCCGGCTCAGGGCCGCCTGCGGCACCGCCGGGGCCAGGGCCAAGGCCGCCGCCCTCATCAACCGCCGGGCCATGTCCCGCTCGGATCTCGAGAGGAAGCTCCGGGAGCAGGGGACAAGGGAGAGCGACATCCGCTGCGCCGCCCAGTGGCTGGAGGACATCGGGGCCCTGAACGATCAGGATTTCGCCGCCGCCCTGGCCCGCTCCTGCGCCCAGCGCTGCTACGGCCCCGCCCGCTTCCGGGAGGAGCTGCGCCGCCACGGCATCGACCGCGCCCTCTGGGAGGAGGCGGAAGCCCTGTTTCCCCCGGAGGAGGAGCTCCTGGATGCCTACCTCCGGTCAAAGGTTCGCACCCCCCCGGCGGACGACCGGGAGCGCAAGCGGCTCTCCGACGCCCTGGCCCGCCGGGGCTTCTCCTGGGGCGCCGTCCGCGGCGCCCTGCGCAGCTTCGGCGCGGAGTGGGACGGGGACGTCTGAGCGGTCGTTCCCGGCTTTCAATTGTTCGTTCTCAATTCAAGAATATCGATCAGAGGAGACATATCCCAATGGAATTTTCCGAACTTGTCCGCACGCGCCGCAGCGTCCGCCGCTATCAGGAGACCCCCGTTCCCCGGGAGCTCCTGCAGGAACTTCTGGAGACCGCCTGCTGGGCGCCCTCCGGGGATAACCTGCAGCCCTGGTACTTCCTGGCCCTCACCCGTCCGGAGGAGATCGCGCGCCTGAAGGGCACCATGGAGCGGGTCAGCGTGGAGATCGCGGGGCATCTCGAGGGCATCTTCCAGGGGAAGCACCCGGAAGTGGTGCGGGAGGAGCAGCGCTTCCTCCGCAGCGTGTCCTCCGCCCCGGTGTGCATCCTGGTTTTCCTGCAGCGGGACTATGAGGCGCGGGACGTGGCGGTGGAGAGCGCCGCCGCGGCCACCCAGACCCTGCTGCTGGCGGCGCATGAGCGCGGCCTTGGCGCCTGCTGGGTCAACGCCGCCACCATCCTGGGATACGCCCCGGTGATCCGGGACGCCTTCGCCCCGGAGAAGGGGGAGTTCCTCTCCCTGGTCACCCTGGGCTATCCCGACGCCCGCCCCCTGACCCCCAAGCGGAAGAGCGGCCGCTTTGACATCCGCTGACATACGATTTCCCCGGCAAGGCCGGGAAGGAGACTGACTATGGCATACAACGTTGCGTTTATCTCCCTGGGCTGCGCCAAAAACCAGGTGAACTGCGAGCAGATGATGGCGGCAGCCCAGGCCGCCGGCAACACCGTCCAGGCTTCCCCCGAGGGGGCCGACGTGGTGGTGGTGAACACCTGCGGCTTCCTGGCGTCCGCCTGTGAGGAGGCCATTGAAAGCATCCTGGAGATGGCGGAGCTGAAGAAGGCCGGGAGGGTGAAGAAGATCCTGGTCAGCGGCTGCATGGCCCAGCGCTACCAGGAAGACGTCCTCCGGGAGCTGCCGGAGGTGGACGGCGTGCTCGGCACCGGCAGCTACGGCGACATCACCCGGGCCATCGACGAGGTGATGGTCCAGGGCCTCCGCCCCTGCCACTTCGGCAACGTCAGCACGGCGGAGCAGGGGGGAGCGCGCATCCTCTCCACGCCCCCCTGGTATGCCTACCTCCGCATCGCGGAGGGCTGCGACAACCGCTGCGCCTACTGCGTCATCCCCGCCCTCCGCGGAAAGTACCGCAGCCGCCCCATGGCGGAGCTTCTGGACGAGGCGGCGGAGCTGGCCTCCGCCGGGGTGAAGGAGCTCATCGTCATCGCCCAGGACATCACCCGCTACGGCACCGACCTCACCGGGGAGCACCAGCTGGCGAAGCTCCTGCAGGAGCTCTGCCGCCTGGACTTCCACTGGATCCGCCTTCACTACCTCTACCCCGATGAGGTGACGGAGGAGCTCATCGACACCGTGGCCCGGGAGGAGAAGATCGTCCCCTACCTGGATATTCCCATCCAGCACTGCAGCGACGGCATCCTCAAGGCCATGAACCGCCGGGATACCAAGGCGGAGCTGCTGGAGCTCTTTGCCAAGCTCCGGGAGCGCATCCCGGGCCTGGTTCTCCGCACCAGCCTCATCACCGGCCTCCCCGGCGAGGGGGAGGAGGAGCTGGCGGAGCTCTGCGATTTCCTCCGGGAAGTCCGCATCGAGCGGGCGGGGGTCTTCCCCTTCTCCCCGGAGGACGGCACCAAGGCCGCCAAAATGGAGCACGTGGACTTTGAGGAGGCCCAGCGCCGGGCGGAGATCGTGGTGGATGTCCAGTCCGACATCATCGACGCCTACAACGACTCCGTCCTGGGTTCCACCCGGGAGGTCCTCTGCGAGGGCTTTGACCCCCAGGCCCAGATGTTCTATGGCCGCAGCTATGCCGAGTCCCCGGACATTGACGGCCGCATCTGGTTCACGGCGGAGGAGGAAGTCCCCGCCGGGACCTTCGTTCCCGTCCGCCTCACCGGCACCATGGACGGGGAGCTCACCGGGGAAACGGTATGACCCTTTACCACTGCTCCCCCACGACGGGACTCCGCACCCTGGAGCCCCGGGTGACGCCATACTTTGAGAAACCCTGCCAGCTCTGCCTGACGGAGCTCCTGCCCATGGCGCTCTTTTACGGCATCCGCCATTTTGAGTACACCTACGGCTATACCCGGGCGGGGGAGCTCTACTACTTAGAGCAGTTCCCCGGGATGCTGGCGGAGCTCTACGGCGGCAAGTCCGCTTCCCTCTACCTCTGCGGGGAGCGGGAGGATATGCAGGCCACCACCATCCCCCACGAGCGCGTCACGACGCGGCCGGTCCCCGTCCGGGAGGAGATCCTTATCCCGGACCTGCTGGCGGCCCTGCGGGAGCAGGAGCGGCAGGGGACGGTGCGGCTCATCCCCTGGGAGCAGGTGGACGAGGCCAACCGCCGCTGGATCGTGGATGCCGAGCGGCGGGAGATCCTGGACCGGGGCCTTCTGGACCGGCCGGAGGACCCCATGGCCCGTTGCTTCCGGGAGAAATACCCCGAGAGCTGGGCTCTGGCCCGGGAGGAAAGGAGATGCCCTTGACAGGGCAGCCCAGATATCGCAAGGAGGGAAAACCATGAATCTGCCCAACAAACTGACCATGCTGCGCATCATCCTGATCCCCGTTTTCATGGTGGTGCTGTACTGGGGCTTCCCCGGGGCTAACTACGTGGCCCTGGCCATCTTCATCGTGGCCAGCTTCACGGACATGCTGGACGGGAAGATCGCGAGGAAGTACAACCTCGTCACCGACTTCGGCAAGTTTGCCGACCCCCTGGCGGACAAGATGCTGGTGACGGCGGCCATGCTCTGGTTCGTGGAGATCGGCCAGATGCCCGCCTGGGCCCTGCTCATCGTCATCGTCCGGGAGTTCGCCGTCAGCGGTCTCCGGATGATCGCCAGCGACAAGGGAAGAGTCATCGCCGCCGGCTGGTCCGGCAAGGTGAAGACCGCCAGCACCATGGTCTGCATCGTGCTGATGTTCCTGCCCATCCCCGGCTGGCTGAACACGGTCTGCGTGGCCGTCATCGCCCTGACCACCCTCTACTCCGGTGTGGAGTACTTCGTGAAGAACAAGGACATCATCGCCAGCGCCTGAGCGCGAAAGGGAACGCCCGGAGGGGCGTTCCTTTTTTGCCTTTTCCGGTATTCACTGCCCTCATTGCGGATTGCATATGCACTGATACTGCATAGAAAAACGTCATATTCGGCTCCGACGCAGCAGGACCCCGGCGGTTTTTCCGCCGGGGTCCTTGTTCCTTTTACCGGGGAGATCCCGCGGACTTTGCGGGATTTTCCCGGAATGTCCCCCGGAGAGGGACATTCGCCTGCCCCTTGCCCTCCGCCGGAGACAGGGGGAGGGAAATTGAATAAGCTGCCGGGTAATTATCCGGATATCACTGCACAGATTCAATAAATATGCAGAAAACTGCAAATTATTGGTTGACTTTTACGGATCGGAAGTGTATGATATGCACATAAAGACGGATAAACAGCGAAATTATTCGACAAGGAGTGCATATATATGAAGAAGACCGACATCAAGAAGATCGTGCTCGCCTATTCCGGCGGCCTGGATACCTCCATCATCATCCCCTGGCTGAAGGAGAACTACAACGACCCCGAGATCATCGCCGTGGCCGCCGACGTGGGCCAGGGGGATGAGCTGGAGGGCCTGGAGGAGAAGGCCATCAAGACCGGCGCCTCCAAGCTCATCGTGGCGGATCTCGTGGACGAGATGGTGGACGAGGTCATCGTCCCCTCCATGAAGATGGATGCCAAGTACGAGACCTACCTCCTGGGCACCGCCTTTGCCCGGCCCGTCATCGGCAAGAAGCTGGCGGAGATCGCCGTGGCAGAGGGCGCCGACGCTATCGCCCACGGCTGCACCGGCAAGGGCAACGACCAGGTCCGCTTCGAGCTGGCCATCAAGCGCTTCGCCCCCCAGATGAAGATCATCGCCCCCTGGCGGGAGTGGGACATCAAGTCCCGGGAGGAAGAGATCGACTACGCCGAGGCCCACAAGGTGCCCCTGAAGATCTCCAGAGAGACCAACTACTCCAAGGATAAGAACCTCTGGCACCTGAGCCACGAGGGCCTGGACCTGGAGGACCCCGCCAACGAGCCCCAGTACGAGAAGCCCGGCTTCCTGGAGATGGGCGTCTCCCCCCTGCAGGCCCCGGATGAGCCCACCTATGTGACCATCGACTTTGAGGCCGGCGCCCCCGTGGCCCTGGACGGCGAGAAGATGAAGGCCAGCCAGATCATCGCAAAGCTCAACGCCGTCGGCGGGGCCAACGGCATCGGCATCATCGATATCGTGGAGAACCGGCTCATCGGCATGAAGGACCGGGGCGTCTACGAGACCCCGGGCGGCACCATCCTCTACTGCGCCCACGAGCATCTGGAGATGCTGACGGTGGACAAGGACACCCTGCACGCAAAGCAGAAGCTGGCCGTGGACCTGGCGGACCAGATCTACAACGGCAAGTGGTACACCCCCCTCACCGAGGCGCTGGTGGCCTTCGCGAATAAGTCCAACGAGCACGTCACGGGCAGCGTGAAGCTGAAGCTCTACAAGGGCAACATCATCCCCGCCGGGACCACCTCTCCCTACTCCCTGTACTCGGAGAACCTGGTGACCTTCGGCGAGAGCGACTACGACCAGGGCCAGGCCGCGGGCTTCATCAACCTCTGGGGTCTGCCCACCAAGGTCCAGGCGCTGCAGGAGCAGGGCAAGCTTTGATTCAAAAACGGCGGGGCCGTTTTTGAGATGCACTCCGCTCGGGTGCCTTGCCCCGGCTTGGCCGGGGTTCTGACACTTCGCTTTCCTCAAAAAGCGGCAAGCCGCTTTTTGAAAGGCACTTCGCTCGGGTGCCTTGCCTCGGCGGAGCCGAGGCTGCGACACTTCGCTTCGTGAGAAGTATTTTTTCCGACGTACACGCCGCCGGAAAAAATGATTTTGTTGTCGCTCGGCGGGACGTGGGACGAGGGACGGGAGAATTTTTAGGAACGGAGAAACGGTTATGGCGAAGATGTGGGCCGGTCGGGCGGCGGGACAACTGGATCAGGCGGCGGATGACTTCAACTCCTCCCTCCGCTTTGACAGCCGCATGTACCGCCAGGATATCATGGGCTCCCTGGCCCACGCGGCCATGCTGGCAAAGTGCGGCATCCTGAGCCCCGCGGAGCGGGACCAGCTGACGGAGGGCCTCATGGGCGTGCTGGAGGACCTGGAGAGCGGCAAGCTCTCCCTTGACCCCGCCGCGGAGGACATCCACATGTTCGTGGAGCAGGTCCTCACGGAGCGGCTGGGGGATGTGGGCAAGAAGCTCCACACCGCCCGCAGCCGCAACGACCAGGTGGCCCTGGACCTTCGCCTCTGGCTCCGGGAGGAGAGCGGCAAGGTCCAGACGCAGCTCCGGGCGCTCATCGCCGTCATCGCCGACCAGGCGGAGGCCAACACGGACGCCATCGTTCCCGGCTACACCCACCTGCAGCGGGCCCAGCCCATCCTCTTCGCCCAGCAGCTCCTGGCCTACGGCATGATGTTCTCCCGGGACATCACCCGCATCGGGGACGCGGTGAAGCGCATGAACGAGTCCCCCCTGGGGGCCTGCGCCCTGGCCGGTACCACCTATCCCACCGATCGGCGGATGACCGCCGCCGCCCTGGGCTTCGACGGCCCCTGCCGCAACAGCATCGACGCCGTCTCGGACCGGGATTTCTGCGTGGAGCTGCTCTCGGCCCTGGCCGCCGTGATGATGCACCTCTCCCGCTTCAGCGAGGAGATCATCCTCTGGTCCAGCTGGGAGTTCCGCTTCGTGGAGCTCTCGGACGCCTACACCACCGGCTCCTCCATCATGCCCCAGAAGAAGAACTCCGACATGGCGGAGCTGGTCCGGGGCAAGACGGGAAGAGTTTACGGCGACCTCATGGGCACCCTCACCATGCTGAAGGGCCTGCCCCTGGCCTACAACAAGGACATGCAGGAGGACAAGGAGTCCATCTTCGACGCCTTTGACACCGTGGAGCAGTGCCTGACCGTCTTCACCCCCATGCTGGCCTCCCTGAAGACCCACAAGGCCGCCATGTATCAGGCCGCCCAGAAGGGCTTCATCAACGCCACGGACCTGGCAGACTACCTGACCCGGAAGGGTATGCCCTTCCGGACGGCCTATAAGCTCACCGGGCGGCTGGTGGCCGACTGCGTGGCCAAGGGCCAGGTGCTGGAGAACATCCCCCTGGAGTACTACCAGGCCCTGAGCCCCCTCTTCGGGGCGGACGTCTACGAGGCCATCGACCTCCACACCTGCGTGGAGCGCCGCACCAGCGAGGGCGGCACCGGCAGGGCCTCCGTCCTCTCCCAGATCGCCTACCTCCGGTCCCTGCCGGAGAAATCGTAAGAGACCCTCCGCCCCCGGGCGAGACTTCCCACAAAGGAGAATACGACAATGATGAAGATGAAGAAGCTTTTGGCCGCGGTTCTGGCCCTCACCATGCTCCTGGCCCTGGCCGCCTGCGGCAGCGGCAATTCCAGCGCCGACACCAACACCGCCTCCGGCTCCGCCGAGGGCAAGACCGTGGTCACCGTGGCCACCAGCCCCGACTTCCCGCCCTTTGAGTCCCTGGACGGCAGCGAGGTGGTGGGCATCGAGGTGGACATCCTCCAGGCCATCACCGGGAAGCTGGGCCTGGAGATGCAGCTGGAGCAGATGGACTTTGAGTCCGTCATCCCCGGCGTCCAGGCCGGGAAGTTCGACATCGGCATGAGCGGCATTACCATCACCGCCGACCGCCAGAAGAACTGCGACTTCACCCAGCCTTACTTCCTGGCCTCCCAGGCCATCGTGGTGACGCCGGACAGCGACATCACCTGCAAGGCGGACCTTGAGGGCAAGACCGTCTCCGTCCAGACCGGCACCACCGCCGAGGAGTACTGCATGGAGAACGGCTACGAGGTCCTGGCCTTCGCCGCCAACAATGACGCCGCCGCCGCCCTGACCTCCGGCAAGGCCGCTGCCTGGGTGGTGGACAACGAGGTGGGCGTGGCTCTCGCTGCCCAGCAGGGTCTCGTGGTCCTGGACGAGGCCATGACCTCCGAGCCCTACGCCTTCGCCTTCGCCAAGGACAGCGCCCTCACCGCCCAGTTTGACGAGGCCCTGGGCGAGCTGCTGGCGGACGGCACCGTGGCCGCTATCTTTGAGAAGTACGGCGTGCTCTACGTGGCGCCCTGAGGGGAACGGCCTTTCTGAGAAACACCGGAGGAACGGGGCGCTCGCCCCGTTCCCCGGACATCCACTTTTGAGGAGGACAGCCTATGACGCTCTTTGACTCCCTCGCGCAGTTTTTCGCCAACTGGGGCGCGCAGCTGGCCTCCACCTTTCTGGAAAAGCAGCGCTACCTGATGCTGGTGGACGGCCTGCGGAACACCCTCGTGATCACCCTGGGGGCTCTGGCCATCGGCGTGGTCATCGGCGCGGTCATCGCCATCATCAAGTACTGCGGCGAGGGGAGCCGCTGGATGAAGCCCCTGTGCTTCCTCTGCGACCTCTATACCACCGTGATCCGGGGCATCCCGGTGGTGGTCGTGCTGCTGATCTTCTACTTTTTGATCCTCCGCTCGTCGGACGGCATCGTGGTGGGCATCGTGACCTTCGGCATCAACTCCGGTGCCTACATGGCGGAGCTCATCCGGGGCGGCATCAACGCCGTGGACAACGGGCAGATGGAGGCCGGGCGGAGCCTGGGCATGTCCCGCTTCCAGGCGACGGTCCACGTGGTGCTGCCTCAGGCCATGAAGAACATCCTCCCCGCCATCGGCAACGAGATGATCGCACTGCTGAAAGAGACCGCCGTGGCGGGCTACGTGGCGGTCCAGGACCTGACGCGGGCGGGCAACCTCATCCGCAACAACACCTACGACGCCTTCAACCCCCTGATGGTGGTGGCCCTCACCTACCTTCTCATCGTCATCCTGCTGACCTGGGCCCTGGGCAAATTCGAGAGGAGGCTGGCAAAGAGTGATAAGCGTTAAAAACCTGCGCAAGAGCTTCCACGGCACCGAGGTGCTGAAGGGCATCACCACGGAGATCGACCGGGGGGATGTTGTCTGCATCATCGGCCCCTCCGGCTCCGGCAAGTCCACCTTCCTCCGCTGCCTCAACCGGCTGGAGACCCCGGACTCCGGAGAGATCCTGCTGGACGGCGTGGATTTCATGGACCGGAAGACCGACCTGGACCGCCAGCGGAGAAAGATGGGCATGGTCTTCCAGCAGTTCAACCTCTTCCCCCACATGAGCATCCTGAAAAACCTCACCGTCTCCCCCATGATGCTGAAAAAGACCCCCCAGGCGGAGGCCGAGGCCAAGGCCATGCAGCTGCTGGAGCGGGTGGGGCTGGCCGACCGGGCCGGGGACTACCCCGCCCAGCTCTCCGGTGGGCAGAAGCAGCGGGTCGCCATCGTCCGGGCCCTCTGCATGGAGCCGGAGGTCATGCTCTTCGACGAGCCCACCTCCGCCCTGGACCCCGAGATGGTGGGCGAGGTGCTGGACGTCATGCGGGAGCTGGCCGAGAGCGGCATGACCATGGTGGTGGTGACCCACGAGATGGGCTTTGCCCGGGAGGTGGGCAACCGGGTCCTCTTCATGGACGAGGGCATCATCCGGGAGGAGAACGCCCCGGCGGAGCTCTTCGGCAACCCCCAGAGCGAGCGGCTGAAGACCTTCCTCTCAAAAGTACTGTGATTTTTGCGCGCGGCGCCGCCGCGGAAAGGATATGACTATGAATCTCAAGGGCAAGAATTTTCTGAAACTCCTGGACTTCACGCCGGAGGAGATCGGCGGTCTCCTGGACCTGGCGGCGGAGCTGAAGGCCAAGAAGAAGGCCGGCATCCCCCATCCCCTCTGCCAGGGCAAGAACATCGTCCTCCTCTTTGAGAAGGACTCCACCCGGACCCGCTGCGCCTTTGAGGTGGCGGGCTACGATCTGGGCATGGGCGTCACCTATCTGGGGCCCACCGGCTCCCAGATGGGCAAGAAGGAGAGCATCGCCGACACCGCCCGGGTCCTGGGCCGGATGTACGACGGCATCGAGTACCGGGGCTTCGGCCAGAAGATCGTGGAGGAGCTGGGCGCAAAGGCCGGCGTCCCCGTGTGGAACGGCCTCACCAACGAGTTTCATCCCACCCAGGTGCTGGCGGACTTCCTCACCATCCAGGAGCATTTCGGCAAGCTCCAGGGGGTGAAGCTGGTCTTCCTGGGGGACGCCCGCTACAACATGGGCGACTCCCTGATGGTGGGCTGCGCCAAGATGGGCATGCACTTCGTGGCCTGCGCCCCCAAGAAGTACTTCCCTGACCCGGAGCTGGTGGCCCAGTGCCAGGCCGTGGCCCAGGAGACCGGGGCGGTGCTGGAGTTCTGCGAGGACCCGGAGACCGCCGTCCAGGGCGCGGACGTCCTCTATACCGACGTGTGGGTCTCCATGGGCGAGCCCATGGAGACCTGGGCGGAGCGCATCGCGGACCTGGCCCCCTATCAGGTGAATGCCGCCCTGATGGCCAAGGCCGGTCCCCAGGCTGTCTTCATGCACTGCCTGCCCTCCTTCCACGACCTCAACACCACCATCGGCAAGGAGATGGGCGAGGCCTTCGGCCGGAAGGACATGGAGGTGACGGACGAGGTCTTCGAGAGCCCGCAGTCCATCGTCTTCGACGAGGCGGAGAACCGCATGCACACCATCAAAGCCGTCATGGCCGCCATGCTGGCGGAGTGAAAAGAGAACCGGGAGCGCCTGAATGGCGCTCCCGGCTTTCGTTTTTCTCCCTGGAGTAAGGGGCATACCCTGGGTACACCGGCCCATCCGCGGCAAGCTTCCGGTCTTCGTGTAGGGGGCGGGCTCCGTCCCGCCCCGCCGGGCAGGGATCCCTGCCATTTCGTTGGTCCCCGGACGTCTTCCCCTCTGTGTAGGGGCGGACCTCTGTGTCCGCCCGGGCACGCCTCTTCGCGGGACCCGCCCAGGGGCCGACACACAGGTCGGCCCCTACGGATCCTCTTGAGATCTCCATCAGATCCGGAAGACCGGGCGGGGACAGAGCCCCGCCCCTACAGATCCTGTCACAGTGTCCGGCAGCGGGCTGATGACCATGGCTTCCGCCGACCAGATCTCGTAGTGCAAAGAGAGGCGGCACAGCCGTGACGGAAGGGTCAATGGGGTATCCGCACGGAGTGGCCCCGTTGGTCCCTATGGAAGTTCTGCCGACGATCCCACGCTGGTCTGCCGCCGCAGCCCCAGGAACAGCCCCATGCCGCCGATGAGGACGGCGGCCACATCCCAGGGGTCCCCCACGGAACGGGGGAGGTAGAGGGGCGTGATCCCCTCCCAGAAGGCCCCGCAGAGGAGGAGAAAGGCCAGCATCGCCCACCAGCGGCGCTCCGGCGGGTAACCGAAGAACGCCCGGGCACCCTGGAGCACCAGCACCATGGCCCCGCCCGCCAGAAAGTCCGCCCCGTGCCAGGCAAGGAGCCGGTGCAGAGTCCCGGTGGTGGCCGGGATGAGGCAGAAGCGGTTCAGGAGGTACAGCGCCGTGATCCCCAGGGCCGGGGGGAGGTAGCGGCGCAGAAGCGCTCTCACAGGAAGGAGAGGATCAGCAGGGCCACCACCACGGCGCCCACCACGCCCCAGAAGCCCAGGCCGCTCTTCGTCTCGGACGCCGGGCGGGCCGGGATGGTCATGGCCTCCGCCTTCCCCAGCAGCTCCTGCTGGGGCTCCCCCTCGTCCAGGACGATCTTGGGTTCCAGGTATCCCCGGTCCAGGTGCTGGGCCAGGAAGAGGGCGGCGCTGTCCGGCAGGTCCCGGCGGAGCACCGCCCGGTAGTCCGAGCCGTTCTCCATGAGCTGCACCAGTTCCCGGGCGTAGGCGTCGGGCTTGCCGCAGAACTGGACAAAGTCCTGGGTCAGCTGCTCCCGGGCGGAGCCGATGCTGGCAAAATACCGCGCCCCGCAGGTCAGGGCGTAGCGGGGGCCGGGAAAGGGCAGGGCCGGCAGGGGATAGCCGCAGGCGGGGCAGAGGGTCCCACCGGAGGTGGGACGGCCGCAGCAGGGGCAGGTGTCGGGATAGACCGGGCCGGGGGCGGGCTCTGCCGGGGCGCTTTCCGCGGGGGCGGTCTCCCGGCCGAAGAGCAGGTAGTCCGCTGAGAAGCCTAGGGCAAGGCACAGCTTCGCCACGGTGTCCAGATCCGGCACGGCCTGGCCGCTCTCCCACTTGCTGACGGCCTGCCGGCTGACGCCCAGCTTCTCCCCCAGGGCCTCCTGGGTGAGCCCTGCCGCCTTCCGGGCCGCGGCGATGCGTTCATTCCATTCCATCAAGGATGACCTCCTGTCGTTTTCTGCTTCCAGGGTATCAAAAAACGCAAGCTTTGGCAAGCATCCCGACCTTCCCTTTGTCAACGGGGAGTGGAAAAGGAGAGGGAAGAGGGGCGGAGACTTGAAAAATTAAGAATTGAAAATTGATAATTGATAATGGACAATGGACAATGGAGGGCGAAAACGCTGGAAGCGCGTGGGGGAATTTTCTATATTTGTGCAGGGGCGTACCGTTGCGTGTGCTGATCCCTCATCTCCATTCTCAATTGTCCATGATCCATTGTTCCTTGCCTCCCTTGACACCGAACGCATTCCCTGCTAATATACTGCTGTGTATCGGCTGCGGCCGGTGCCTTGCGTGTGGATCGGAAAGAGTAACGGTTCCGCGCCCCGGACAGAGAGGACCCGCCGTCGGCTGGAAGCGGGTCTGCGGGGAGGGCCGCGAAGTGCGTCCGGGAGCGCGGGGGACGATCCCCCCGTCTGGCCCAGCGTCAGTGGGCCTCCTTGAGTGATAAATGAGAGTGGAACCGCGATGACCGTCGCCTCTCGTACTTTCTGGGTACGGGGGCGCTTTTTCTTTGCCCCCGCCCCGCAAGGAGCGCATAGCTATGAAGGAAACTGCCCCCAAGGGCGGCCTCTCCGGCCTGCTGGAAGCCTACCAGCGCCGGGACCCCGCCGCCCGCAGCAAGCTGGAGGTCTTCCTCCTCTACCAGGGCGTCCACGCGGTGATCTTTCACCGGGTGAGCCACTGGCTCTGGCAGCATGACTGCCGCTTTCTGGCCCGGCTGAACTCCCAGATCGCCCGGCACTGCACGGGCATCGAGATCCATCCCGGCGCCACCATCGGCAAGCGCCTGGTCATCGACCACGGTATGGGCATCGTCATCGGCGAGACCGCCGAGGTGGGGGACGACTGCCTCATCTACCACGGCGTCACCCTGGGCGGCACCGGCAAGGACCAGGGCAAGCGCCACCCCACCATCGGCAACAACGTCCTCATCTCCGCCGGGGCCAAGGTCCTGGGGCCCTTCCGGGTGGGGGACAACAGCCGCATCGCCGCCAACGCCGTGGTCCTCAGCGAGGTCCCGGCGGACGCCACCGCCGTGGGCATCCCCGCCCAGATCGTCCGTATCGCGGGGCAGTCCACCCGCTTTGCCGACGAGGTGGACCAGACCAGCGTGAAGGACCCCCGCTCGGAGGAGCTGCAGGCCCTCTCCCAGCGGCTGGAGCTGGTGGAGAAGCTCCTGGATCAGGAATATCTCGCCAAAATCGCCCCGGAGACGGGGAAGAATACCGAAGACAGCAACAAGAAAGGAAGCGACGGACATGTATCTCTATAATTCCGCCACCCATAAGAAAGCCGAGTTCACCACCCACACCCCGAACCATGTGGAGATGTACACCTGCGGCCCCACGGTCTATCACTTCGCCCACATCGGCAACCTCCGGAGCTATATCATGGAGGATGTGCTGGAGAAGTTCCTCCGCTACCAGGGCTACGACGTGAACCGGGTCATGAACATCACCGACGTGGGCCACCTGACCTCCGACGCCGACGAGGGCGAGGACAAGATGCTCAAGGGCGCCCGCCGGGAGCACAAGACCGTGATGGAGATCGCGAAGTACTATACCGACGCCTTCTTCGCGGACTGCGAGAAGCTCAATATCAAGCGGCCCGACGTGGTCCAGCCCGCCACCGGCTGCATCGACGAGTATATCCGGATCGTCTCCGGCCTCCTGGAGAAAGGTTATGCCTACGAGGCCGGCGGGAACGTGTACTTCGACACCTCCAAGCTGGCGCGCTACTACGTCTTCAACGACCACAACGAGGAGGACCTGGCGGTGGGCGTCCGGGAGGGCGTGGAGGAGGACACCAACAAGCGCAACAAGAACGATTTCGTCCTCTGGTTCACCAAATCCAAGTTTGAGGATCAGGCCCTGAAGTGGGATTCCCCCTGGGGCGTGGGCTATCCCGGCTGGCACATCGAGTGCTCCGGCATCAGCCTTAAGTATAACGGCGAGTACCTGGACCTCCACTGCGGCGGCGTGGACAACGCCTTCCCCCACCACACCAACGAGATCGCCCAGAGCGAGAGCTATCTTGGCCATCCCTGGTGCCCCCAGTGGTTCCATGTGGCCCATCTCAACACCACCGACGGCAAGATGTCCAAGTCCAAGGGCGAGTTCCTCACCGTCTCTTTGCTGGAGGAGAAGGGCTACGATCCCCTCTCCTACCGCTTCTTCTGCCTCCAGAGCCACTACCGCAAGGCTCTGGTCTTCACCTGGGAGAATCTCGACAACGCCCAGGGGGCCTATCAGAAGCTGCTGAAGAAGATCGCTGCCCTGACGACAGACGGCGAGGCCGACCCCGCCGTGGTGCAGGCGTATAAGGACAAGTTCATCCAGGTGATGAGCAACGACCTCAACACCTCCATGGGCATCACCGCCCTCTATGACGCCCTGAAGGCTAAGGCCAACGATGCCACCAAGCTGGCGATTTTGGCCAGCTATGATACCGTTCTGGGGCTGGACCTGCTGAAAAAGGCCGCGGAGCTCCGGGCCAGGGCGGCGGCCAGCCAGTCCTCCCAGAGCGGCGGCTACACCATCACCGGCGAGGGCGACCCCGCCATCGACGCGCTGGTCCTGGCCCGGTACGAGGCCAAGAAGGCCAAGAACTTCGCCGAAGCTGACCGCATCCGGGATGAGCTGAAGGCCCGGGGTATCGAAATCGTGGACAGCAAGGACGGCGCCGTCTGGAAGCGGAGCTGACCTTCCTCCAAAAATCCAAAGCAGCCCCGGCCGGTTACCTGGCCGGGGCTGCCTGCGTACCAACGCCGGAAACGGCGGGAAAATTTCCCTTCCCTCCTTGACAGCTCCTGCCGGAAAGGCTATGATAGGAGAGAATTTTGACAAGATATTGCGCCTTTCGGCGCTTTGGGAGGGCTCCGCCATGGAACTGAACCGCGCCGTCGCCGGCAACATCCGCCGCATCCGCAAGAGCAAGAAGCTGAGTCTGGAGCAGACGGCGGCCCTCTCCGGGGTGTCCCGCAGCATGCTGGGGCAGATCGAGCGGGGGGAGGCCAACCCGTCCGTGGCCATCCTGGGGAAGATCGGGCCCGGCTCAGTGACGGCGGCAAGGTGAGCCTCCGGCCCTCCCTGCCCTACGACGAGACCACCCGGCAGGAGAGCTTCTTCCTGGACATCTACATCAGCGGCTGCTACGCGCCGGAGCCCTCCGTCCCCGGCAGCCTCTGCCACCTGACGGTGCTCTCCGGCAGCGTGGAGCTGACGGCGGAGGGGGAGAACTTCCACTTGCTGGAGCGGGACGCCGTCCGCTTCGCCGCCGACCAGCCCTGGACGGTGCGCAACCTGTCCAGCGGCAACGCCCGGATGCTGCTGGGCTTCCGGTACCTGAAGTGAAAAGGAGCGCCCCCGGTCCTTGGGACCGGGGGCGCGGTTTTTATGGGGCTTATCCCACCCGCTTTGCGATGACGGCGGCCAGGGTGAGCTTCAGGAGGTCCGGCAGGAGGTAGGGGACCACACACAGAAGAAGGGCGCTGAGGACGCTGACGGCCTTGCCGCCCTGGAGATAGACGGCCACGAACCAGGCGGTGCCGAAGGCATAGCAGAGGAGGAGCCCCAGGGCGCAGGCCAGGAGCTTCCGCTTGGTGCCGCCCTCCCCCCGGGCCGTCAGGGCCCAGTAGAGGAGCCCCATGGCGAGAAAGCCCGTGAGGTAGCCCCCGGTGCTGCCGAGGAGCACCCCCAGCCCGCCCCGGAAGGAGGAGAAGACCGGCGCGCCCACGGCGCCCAGCAGTAAGTACGCCGCGATGGCCAGGGTCCCGTCCTGGCCCCCCAGAATGAGGAGGCAGAGGAAGACCCCGAAGGTCTGCAGGGTGAAGGGGACCATGGGCTCCGGCAGGGGGATGGTGATCCAGCCGCAGACCGCGAGGATGGCGGTCATCAGGGCCACCCGGGTCAGGTCCCGGACGGAGAAGCTCCGGCTCCGGCGGCCGGTGTAGGACGCGATCTTCCGTTTGCTCTTGCTCATGGCGCTTCCTTTCCCGCATCCCCCTCGTGGGGACTTTTCAGCGTGGTGTTGGGGCAGGTCTCCCGGATCTTCCGCTGGAGCTCCTTCAGGTCCGCAAAGGTCTCCGGGCGCTTGGAGTCATCCCGCAGCAGCGCCGCGGGGTGGTAGATGGCCATCATGGCCACGCCGTTCCGGGAGAACCACTGGCCGTGGTCCGCCGTGATGCGGAAATCGTCCAGGATGATGGCCTTGGCGGCGATGCGGCCCAGGCAGACGATGAGCTTGGGCCGGATCAGGGAAGCCTGACGGCGGAGCCAGCCGAGGCAGGCCTCCTGCTCCTCCGCAAGAGGGTCCCGGTTTCCCGGGGGACGGCACTTCACCACGTTGGCGATGTAGACCTTCGTCCGGTCCAGGCCGATCATGGCCAGCATATCGTCCAGCAGCTGGCCGGCCCGGCCCACGAAGGGCACGCCCTGCTCGTCCTCGTTCTGGCCGGGGCCTTCGCCGATGAGCAGGATCTCTGCTTCCGGATTGCCGACGCCGAAGACCACGTGGGTCCGGGTCTCCCAGAGGCCGCAGCCCCGGCACTGGAGGCAGTCTGCCCGCAGGCTCTCCCAGCTGTCGGGGGCGGCGGAGGTGTCAGGGGGGATGGGGGCTTCCCAGGGTTCCATGGGCGGCCCTCCTTTCTTTGGAATGGGATCAGGCCTCGGGGGCTGCCAGCTTCAGGCGGTCCCGGAGCCAGGTGAGGATGTCGGACTGCACCTGCTCCCGGCAGAAGTCGTTCAAGATCTCGTGCCGGGCCTCGGGATAGATGGTGACGGTGACATCCCGGAGGCCCGCCCGGCGGAAGCTCTGGGCGGCCTTCCAGACGCCCCGGCCGCAGTCGCCCACGGGGTCCATCTCCCCGGCCACGAAGAAGACCGGGGTGTTGGCGTTCATTTTGGCGAGGTTCTTGGGGTCCCGGATGAAGTCCAGGCCCGAGAGCATCTCCCGGAAGAGGCCCAGCGTTGCGTAGCCGCCGCAGAGCGGGTCTGCCAGGTAGCGGTCTACGTTCTCCGTGTCCAGGCTCAGCCAGTCGCAGCTGGTGCGGTTGGGTGCGAAGAGCTTGTTGTAGGAGCCGAAGGCCAGGCCCTCGGCCAGCTTGCTGACCTTGTCGTCCCCGCCGAGACGGCGGGTCTCCCGGGCGGCCACGAGACGGCCGCCCGCGGTCATGGCGGCGCTCTGCTGGCCCGTGCCCATGATGACGGCGGCCTGGACGGTGCCGGGATAGCGGATAAGGTAAGTCCGGGCCAGGAAGGAGCCCATGGAGTGGCCCAGGAGAGCGTAGGGGACGCCGGGGAACTCCTTTCCGCAATGGCAGCGGAGGGTGTAGAGGTCGTCCACCACCGTCTGCCAGCTGCCCTTGGGGCCGAAGTACAGCCGGGGCGCGCCCTCCGCCAGGGACTGGCCGTGGCCGATGTGGTCGTTGGCCGCCACGGCGAAGCCATGCTCCGTCAGGAAGGCGGCGAAGGGCTCATAGCGCAGGGCGTACTCCGCCACGCCGTGGGAGATCTGCAGGACGGCCCGGACCTCACCCTCCGGCCGCCAGATCACGGCGTGGATGGGGGTCTTCCCGTCGTGGGAGGGGTAGGTGAACTCGTTTTTTACCATGGAAAAGCCAGCCTCCTTGTGGTATACTCAGGGCAGAGCGTAAGGGGAGGGGGATGCTGCCCGTCTTTCCTCCCATCAGTATACCACGGGGCGAGAAAAAAAGATAGGGGGACTTCCATGGATACCTATATTGCCGCCCTGGACCAGGGCACCACCAGCTCCCGGGCCATCCTCTTCCACGAGACGGGGGAGATCGCCGCCCGGGCCCAGTATCCCTTCCGTCAGATCTACCCCCAGCCGGGCTGGGTGGAGCACGACCCCATGGAGATCTGGGCCTCGGAGCGCCGGGCCCTGGCGGAGATCACCAGCCACATCGACCCCCGGCAGGTGGCGGCCATCGGCATCACCAACCAGCGGGAGACCACCATCCTCTGGGACCGGCGGACCGGGGAGCCCATCCACAACGCCATCGTCTGGCAGTGCCGCCGGACGGCCCCCTTCTGCGATGAGCTGAAGGCCCGGGGCCTGGGGGAGATCATCGCGGAGAAGACGGGCCTGCTCATCGACGCCTACTTCTCCGCCAGCAAGATCCGCTGGCTCCTGGATAACGTCCCCGGCGCCCGGGAGCGGGCGGAGCGGGGGGAGCTCTGCTTCGGCACGGTGGATTCCTGGCTCATCTGGCAGCTCAGCGGCGGCGCCGTCCACGTGACGGACTACTCCAACGCCTCCCGGACCATGCTCTTCAACATCCACACCCTCCGCTGGGACGAGGAGCTCTGCGAGATCTTCGGCATCCCCCGGAGCATCCTGCCCCGGCCGGTGGGGAACAGCGAGGTCTATGGCCTGGTCGCCCGGGACCTTCCCGAGCTGGAGGGCCTCGCGGGCATCCCCATCTGCGGCAGCATCGGCGACCAGCCGGCGGCCCTCTTCGGCCAGGGCTGCTTCCACCCCGGCGAGGCCAAGAACACCTACGGCACCGGCTGCTTCACCCTGATGAACGTGGGGCGGGAGGCGGTCCGGTCCCGGGCAGGGCTGGTGACGAGCGTGGGCTGGAGCATCGGCGGGGAGACCAGCTACGCCCTGGAGGGCAGCGTTTTCAATGCCGGCAGCACCATCCAGTGGCTGCGGGATGAGCTGAAGCTCATCGACTCCGCCCCGGAGTGCGACCGCCTGGCGGAGAGCGTGCCGGACAGCGGGGGCGTCGTCATCGTCCCGGCTTTCACGGGGCTGGGAGCCCCCTACTGGGACATGTACGCCCGGGGGACCATCCTGGGCCTCACCCGGGGCAGTACCCGGGCCCACATCGCCCGGGCGGTGCTGGACGCCATCGCCCTGCAGGTGACGGACCTGGTCCGGGCTATGAACGCCGACGCCCCCTGCCCCATCCCCACCCTGCGGGTGGACGGCGGGGCCAGCGTCAGCGACATCCTGATGCAGATCCAGGCGGACCTTCTGGGCATCCCCGTGGACCGGCCCGCCCAGGTGGAGACCACGGCCTTCGGCGCGGCGGCCCTGGCGGGCCTCGCCGCGGGGGTCTGGAAGGATACCGGGGAGCTGGAAAAGCTCCGGCGGAGCCAGCACGTCTTCACCCCCCTCCGGAGCGGGGAGGACTGCGGCCGGGAGTACCGGCGGTGGCAGCGGGCCGTGGAGCGGGCCCGGGCCTGGGCGGAGGACCAAAATTGAAAACGGGCCGGAAACGGAATGAAAACGATGTGTAAACATCGGGAAAAACGGTTGCGTTTTCCGGGAAGCTGGGGTATACTGAGTACCACAAAAAGGAACCCTATGCCCCAAATCACAAGGCGAACAGCCGGAAGGAGATATGAAACATGGCATTTTTTGACGATCTGAGCAAGAAGGCAAAGGACCTGGCGGCCGCCGCCGGCGAGTTCGCCGTGGCCGCGGGCGAGAAGGCCAAGGACGCCACCGAGGTGGCCAAGATCAACGTGGCCATCGCCTCCGAGCAGCGGGACATCGACAAGAACTACCGCAACATCGGCGAGTGGTTCGTCAACGAGTACTCCGGGGAGATCCCCGAGGCTGTGAAGGACCTGGTGGAGGCCGTGGCCGCCTCCAAGGCCAAGATCGCGGAGCTGGAGGCCAGCAAGCCCGTGAAGGAAGAGGCCGCCCCCGCCGACGAGCCCGAGGCCAAGGCCGGCAAGACCTGCCCCATCTGCGGCACCGAGTCCGACAGCAAGTTCTGCCCCCAGTGCGGCGCCCCCATGGGCGAGGAGTAAGCCCCAGAATAGGAAAAGCACCTGCCGGAAGGCAGGTGCTTTTTTGCTCAGTTTTCCCGGCGGGCGGGGTCCTCCGGCGTGGGGAGGGCGCCCTCCCACTCGGACGGGACATCCGGGATGGGCAGCTCCTCCGGGAGGGGTTCCTCCCGGGCCAGCTCCGTCCGGGCCTTGCGGAGGAAGTCGGCGTCCTCCGCCTTCACATCCGGGACGAAGCCCTGGATGGCGGCCTGGCGCTTGCCGTGGCTCTTCAGGTAGAAGAAGCCGCCCACGGAGAAGACCACAGCCCCGATGAAGTTCACGAAGAGGTCCTTCATGGTGTCGATGAGGCCGATGTCGAGATACCCGCCGAGACCCAGGTCCTGGCCGTTCACCGTCACCTCCGTGATGTCCGGGATGGTGACGACCTTGTTGGAGGCCGTGGGGTCCAGGGTCACGGAGTGGAGGGCGTGGATGACGGTGTCCTTCTGCATGTCCGCGCCGAACCACCAGTCCATGCTGAACTCAAAGAACTCCCAGAGGACGCCGATGGTCATGGAGAAGCAGAAGGCCACAAGAGAGAGGTAGAAGGGCGAGAGGTCGAAGGTGATCTTCTTGCTGTCGTTTAAGAGCTTCACCAGGGAAAAGCCCACGGCGGCGGCCAGGAAGCCGTTGATGGTGTGGAGCATGGTGTCCCAGCCGGGGATGCGGACGTAGAAGGCGTGGACCTCCCCCAGGATCTCCGCCGCGAAGATGAAGCAGAGCACCGAGATCTCCAGGGCCGGGGGCAGCTCGATGCGCAGCTGCACCTGGACCCAGCTGGGAACATAGAGGAGCGCCAGGGCCAAAGCGCAGTAGAAGGCGCTCTCGTAGCTGCCCAGCATGAGCTGGCGGACCAGGCTCACAATGACAAGGACCCGGAGGACCGAGAAGACGAGGAAAGAGCTCTTATGCTCCCGGAGCTCCATCTGGATGGCCTTTTGGAAGGCCCGTTTCTCCCGCTTCACGGCCTGCTTTTTGGCCTCCTTTTCCGGGCGGTTCATATGGCACCTCCCCGGTGGGGCGACGCGGGGCGGAAGCCCTCAAAGATGCCGAGGGCGCCCTCCCGCTCGGCGGAGAGCAGCTGCTCCGGGCTCGTCAGGGTCCAGTAGACCCCCTGGACCCGGTAGCCCCGGCAGCAGAGGGCGCGGAAGGGGCTCCTGCGGTCCTGCCAGCGCCAGGCGATGAAGTCCGGCCGGGTCCAGGCGTTGGAGAAGAGGGTGGAGAGCATAAAGCTGGCGAGAAGCTTGGGATGGTCGGGGGCGCGGAGGAAGTCCTGGGAGAGCTGGCCCCGGATGAGCTCGGGCCGGTTTCTCCGCAGCCAGAGGACGGCGTAGGGGTCGAAGCTCTCCAGGCAGTAGCTGAGGTCCGGGAAGGTATCCAGCAGGGCGCAGGTCTTCTCCGCCAGCTCCGGCTCGTTGCCCCGGATGGGCTTGAGCTCCACGATGAGGGGAGCGACCCCGGCAAAGAGGGGCAGGACCTCCGAGAGGAGGGGGATGCGCTCCTCCGTGCCCAGTAAGCGGTACCGGGAGAGGGCTTCGTAGGTCAGCTCCTCCACCTTTCCCTCCCGGCCGCAGACCCGCTTGAGGTCACTGTCGTGAATGACGGCCAGCTGCCCGTCCGCCGTCAGGTGGACATCCAGCTCCGCGCCGAAGCCGTTCTCCGCCGCCAGGCGGAAGGCGGCAAGGCTGTTTTCCGGCACGCCGCCGTTGTTGTCGTGAAGGCCCCGGTGGGCGTAGCGCCAGTCCAGGAGCTTGTCCCAGCCGGGCTGGCCCCGGCGGCCGTCCAGCAGCAGGCGGCCCGCCATGGGCAGGGCGGCGGAGGCCGCCAGCAGTGCGATCTTGGTGTTTCTCTTCATGGGGTACACTTCCTTTGGGAGATCAGTCCATTTCCTCGAAGGCGTCCAGGCCCCGCTTGGCCTCGGCCTTGCTGTCGCCATGGCAGACGAAGCACATGGTGACAAAGCTCAGAGCCACGAACAGGGCGGCGTAGGGGAAGAGGATCTTATAGCTCACATGGCGCATCAGGGTGCCGGCCAGCACCGGCGTCACCACCTGGGCGGCCATGGAGGCGGTATAGTAGTAGCCGGTGAACTTGCCGATGTCGCTGCCCTTGCACATCTCCACCACCATGGGCAGGGAGTTGACGTTGATGGCGGCCCAGGCAAGGCCCACCAGGGCGAAGACGATGTACATGGCGAAGTTCAGGGTGGAGAAGGCGGTGGTCAGCAGGAAGCCGGTGAAGAAGCAGGCGGCCAGCAGCGCGCAGCCTGCGAGGATGGTCTTCCGGCGGCCGACTTTCGAGGCCACGGCGCCGATGGGGATGTAGGAGACGATGGCGCCCGCCGTCGCCACCAGGAGGCAGCGGGAGGCGGTGCCGAGACCCTCGCCCATGATCTCGCTGATGTAGGTGGTGAACCAGGTGGTGACGCCGTTGTAGCCGATGTACCAGAGGGCGATGGAGGCCAGCAGGAAGCCCAGGCTCCGCTTCACGGGTTTGGGGAGGACCTCGTGGCCGGAGCCGTCGTCCTCCGCCAGGTTCCACTCGGGGTGCCTGGCCTCCAGGGCCTGATTCTCCGCGGAGAGTCTGGGCTCCCGGATGGTGAGGAGCAGGACCGCCACCGCCGCCGCCATGATGGCGCTGACCACCAGGAAGAGGGGCTGATAGTTGACGTGGACCAGGTTTTTCACCTTATCCGTGGGGTAGAGGACGGCGGCGACGCCGAGATAGAGCATCCCGCCCACGGCGCCCATCAGGTTGATGATGGCGTTGGCCCGGGAGCGCAGGGGCTTGGGGGTGACGTCCGGCATCAGGGCCACCGCCGGGGAGCGGTAGGAGCCCATGGCCACGAGAAGTCCGCCCAGCACAACGATGAAGGCCGCGAAGCGCCAGCGGCCGCCGTTTTCGGCATAGCCGTTGTCCAGCAGGGGCAGGAGGTTCATGAGGATCACCGCCGCCGCGGTGCCGATGAGGATGAAGGGCGTCCGGCGGCCCAGCCTTTGGTTGCGGCAGCGGTCCGACAGCGTCCCGAAGAAGGGCAGCAGGAAGAGGGCCAGGATATTGTCCAGCGCCATCACCGCACCCGCCAGGGACTCGTTCATGTGGAAGGTCTCCCGCAGGATCAGGGGGATGACATTGTCGTACATCTGCCAGAAGGCGCAGATGGAGAGGAAGGCCAGGCCCACCAGGACCGTCCGTTTGTTGTTGAGCTTCATAAGGGGTTCCCTCGCTTCCTTTGCAGTTGGGTCCCGACAGGGGAAAAGGCTCTGCCCGGAGGGCCGGGAGAGGCAGGGGATTCGAATATAAAGTACATTATATCGTATCAGAACGCAAAATGCACGAACTTTTTCGCCGGAGGCCGACCTCCCGCGGCAAAGCGGCCGGAAGGGAGCCTCCGGCGGCGGAAATGGCTGGAAAGGGGGAAAATTTCCCGGTCTTTGTGAAAATATAGTTTTTCCTTGACCTGCCTGGAAAAATCGATTAAAATATCTCTCGATATCCAAAAGAAGTTTTTTGGATACCTCCGGCAGACGGCGGGGCAGGGACCCCGCGGAGGAAGCCTCAGGGTTTCCCTGCCGGAGCTTGCGTTCCCAACGTCAACAACAGGAAAGGCGATCGACATGAGTCATCCGTACAAAACCAGAGAAGGCGGCGCTACCGTCACCATCTTCGTCCCCTACGACTGCAAGAACCACTGCCCGTTCTGCATCAATAAAGAGGAATACGCCGACATGACCGGCTTCTCCCTGGAAAAGATCCTGGAGAGCATCCGCCGCATGGACGCCATCACCCCCCGCTGCGATTTCGTCTTCACCGGCGGCGAGCCCTTCTCCGATATCCAGGCCCTGCAGCGGATGCTGGATGAGATCCCTACCACCCACCGGGTCTTCATCAACACCACCCTGCCCGTCTTCGAGCACCAGAGCGAGGACGACATCGTGGCCTTCACCCAGCGCAACAAGGGCAAGATCACCTGCATCAACGTCTCCCGCCACATGCAGCACTATGTGGTGGAGTCCAACGACAGCCTGCTGCGGCGGCTGGCGGTGCCTTTCCGCATCAACTGCGTGCTCTACAAGAACTATCCCGCCGAGAACCTGGTGCCCTTCCTGGAGAGATTCCTCCCCATCCCCGGCGCCAACATCCAGTTCCGCTTCGACTATACCGCCACCACTCCGGAGAACCTCTACGACCAGGAGGGGGACAAGATCCTCCACGATCTCAAGGCCATCTCCACCTACACGGGTCTGGACGGCTGCCGGATGCGCTGCGGCTTCCACTTTGACTACAAGGGCATGGAGCTGACCTATCACAAGACCCTGCCCTACTCCACCATCGTGGAGACCGACCCCAAGGATGGCGTCACCTACGACATCCTCTACGACATCCTCATCAAGCAGAACGGCGACATCCACTCCGACTGGACCGGCGTGAAGATGGACGTGGACGCCTATGAGAAGGTCGTCTTCGAGCCCTACGACCTCCACTGGATGGAGGGCGGTCCCCGGAACTGATCCATCGCACAGAAAAGCCCTCACACTTTTTCGGAAGGTGTGAGGGCTTTTTCGCAAAGGGCCGATGGCGGCATCCCAGAGGAGGGCTTGCGGGCGTGACCGGCGGAAGCGCCGCGGGGTAAGGTCTTACCATCGGTCCAACAAATCAGGGTTTAGGAGGAGCCGTATCAGGTTCTGACAGGAAGAAGTTTATGAAGTGAGTGAAAGAACATATGGGATTAGATATGAGAGCTGCCATGAAGGCTTTAAGACAAAAACGAAAATGTTATGTTTCGGAAGCAGACTTTCAATTAGAGCTGGCGTGGGTCTTAAAAGATATGTACCCTGACGCATTGGTTCGATGCGAGTATGTTCCGGAATTTAACACGAATATGCATATGGATATTCTCGTCATCAAGGATGGAAAATGGCATCCGATCGAGTTGAAGTATAAAACGAAGGGCGCGGCCTTGACGGTTGATAACGAGAAGTATGTCCTTAAAAATCACGGGGCAAAGGACATTGGATGCTATCTGTTTTTATATGATATTTACAGGATAGAAACGATAAAAGACAGCATAGGCAGTGCCTTTGCGGAGGGTTATGCCATTATGCTTACAAATGAATTGTCCTACTGTAAACCGCCGCGAAAGAAAGATTGTGTGTATTCGGCGTTCACTTTGGAGAATGGCTGTATAAAGCATGGTCATCTTGATTGGGCAGAGAGCACCGGCGAAGGAACAAAGAAGCAATGCCGGCATCCGATTGTACTTAAAGGAGCATACGAGTGTCACTGGGAGGACTATAGCGAAATAGAGAGCACGGAAGTTGGAATATTCAGATTTCTTGAGGTAAAAGTAGTGTGATGAAGCGAAATGTTATCCCGGCAAAAGCACTTAAATAACAAATTCCGATTTTGCCGATCCGCTCCGTGCCTGGAGGGAGCATTCCGCATCCTGGCGGGAATATTGAGGGGAGGGAAAGCGTCGCTTTCCCTCCTCTTTTTCGCGGGCTTCGGGGGCAGGCGGGATAAAATGGGCCCATTCGGCGCAGACTGAGGGGGAATTTCCTTGGGAGGTGGCGTATGGAGGGGCTTTCCCGCATCTATCAGGACAACGTGGCCCGGTTCGACGGGCTTCTGGGGGTGGGCCGCAGCTGCGACATGGTGGCCCGGGACTTCCGCATCGGGGGCCGCCGGGCCCGGATCTGGGTGGTGGACGGCTACGGGCGGGACGCCATCCTGGAGCGGATGGGGGCCTTCTGGCTGGGCGTCCCGGCGGAGGGGCTGAAGACCATCTCCAAAATGCAGGACTTCATCGACCGCTTCATCACCTTCTCCGAGACCAACGTCTCCTTCGACGTGGAGGACATCGTGACCTCGGTGCTGCTGGGGAAGACCCTCTTCCTCCTGGAGGGGGCGGAGGGCGCCGCCCTCATCGACGCCAAGGACTACCCCTCCCGGGGCGTGGGGGAGCCGGAGGACGGCAAGGTGCTGCGCGGCTCCCACGACGGCTTCGTGGAAGCCGTGGTGCCCAACATGGCCCTGCTGCGGCGGCGCATCCGGGACCCGGAGCTCACCATGGAGGGCCGCAAGGTTGGCACCCGCTCCCGCACCGACGTGGTGCTCTGCTACCTCCGGGACCGGGCGGACCCCAAGCTCCTGGAGCGGCTCCGGGACCTTTTGGGCAGGGTAGACGTCCGCTCCCTCTCCATGGGGCAGGAGAGCCTGGCGGAGGCCATCCGGCCCAGGCAGTGGTACAACCCCTTCCCCAAGACCCGCTACACCGAGCGGCCGGACACCGCCGCCGCCACGGTGATGGAGGGGGGCGTGGTGGTGCTGGTGGACAACTCCCCCTCCGCCATCCTGCTGCCCACGTCCCTCTTCGGCTTCACCCAGGAGGCCAACGACTTCTACTTTCCGCCTCTCGTGGGCACCTACCTCCGCATCCTGCGGATGGGGGTCTTCCTCCTCTCCCTCTTCGTGACGCCGGTGTGGTATCTCCTGGCCAGCGTGCCGGAGCGCATCCCGGACTGGCTGACCTTCATCGCCGTGCCGGACCCCTGCAAGCTCTCCCTCTTCGCCCAGCTGATTTTGGTGGAGTTTTTGGTGGACGTGCTGAAGCTGGCGTCCCTCAACACGCCGGACTCCCTCTCCTCCTCCTT
>SFLD01000061.1 GCA_004553545.1 Clostridiales bacterium
GTACATCTCCTACATGATCCCCACCACCATGATCTTCGCTCCCTCCGAGAAGGGCCTGTCCCACTGCGAGCCCGAGCACACCAGCGACGAGCTCTGCACCAAGGCCGCTTCCGTCATGCTCAACGCCGTCCTGAAGCTGGACGAGAAGGGCGGCCTGTAAGCGCCTTCGGTCTCTGACCAATAAGCTATAAAAAGGAGCGGCTTCCGCAAGGAAGCCGCTCCTTTTTGCTCTCTTTTTCGTGTTTTCCCCGGAGAGGGGACTTTCCCTCCCATTTTCCTGCCAGGGTCTTCCCGGGCTTCCCGGCCCTTCCTGCCCTGGGAGGGTCCCCCTCCCCTGCCGGATTTTGAGGGCTTGTTACCGTTTGTAACTTCCTGTATCCTTTCTGTAACCGCCCCTGCCGGTGCAAAGAAAGGATGATCCCCATGAAACGAACCCTCTCCGCCCTGCTGGCGCTGCTGACGGCCCTGCTGCTGATCCGGCCCGCGGCCGCCGCTGCCCGGACCGTCCCCGTGACGGTGGACGACGCCCTGCTGCGGGAGACCTGCTATCTGGAGAGCGGCAGCACCCTGGTGCCCCTCCGGGGCCTGCTGGGGCTCCTGGGCGGCTGGACGGTCTCCTGGCAGTCCGGCCAGGCCGTGGCCGTGAGCGGCAGCCGCGCGATCCGGGCCCGGCCCGGGGCGTCCAGCTTCACCGTGAACGGCGTCTCCTATCCCGGCGCCGTCTCCCTGCGCAATGGCCGTACATACCTCCCCCTGCGGCCTCTCTGCGAGGCCCTGGGCCTCTCCGTCCAGTGGGACGGCGACCTGGGCGGCGCGGCGGTCCGCAGCGGGAGGGCCCGGAGCTACGACACGGAGGACCTCTACTGGCTCAGCCGGGTCATCAGCGCCGAGAGCCGGGGCGAAAGCCTGGAGGGCCAGATCGCCGTGGGCAACGTGGTGCTGAACCGGGTCCGCTCTGCCGAGTTCCCGGAGAGCATCCGGGCCGTGGTCTTCGACCGGAAGGACGGCGTGCAGTTTGAGCCCGTCAGCAACGGCAGCATCTACGATGCCCCCACGCCCCGCTCGGTGATCGCCGCCAAGGCCGCGCTCGCCGGGACGGACATCGTGGGCGGCTGCCTCTACTTCTACGCCCCCGCCCTCTCCCAGGGGACCTGGATCAAAAACAACCGGACCTACTACACCACCATCGGCTGCCACCGCTTCTATCTCTGAGCGCGTTGACATTTTCCGGCGGCTGGATTACAATGGCACTTGAAAAACCATCAGAAAGGGGCCATTGCCATGCTGCTGTCCCAACATCCCCGCACCCATTACGCCAAGGCACCTGTCCACGAGGTCATCTGCCAGCTGCGCTTTCCCACCATCCTCTCCATCAACCAGGCAGACCCGGCGGAGTTCCAGGACCGCATCCGTGCCGTCCTGCCCCAGTACGTCAAGCGGGAGGAGCATCCGGCGCCGAAGCCCGGACAGAACGCCGAGACCGTGAACAACTACCACTTCCTCTCTGCCGACGGCAAGTGGAAGCTGAACCTCACCCGGGATTTCATCGCCCTCTCCACCCAGGCCTACCCCGGCTGGGAGGACTTCGCCCGGATGCTGGACAAGCCCCTGGCGGAGTTCATCCAGGCCTACCAGCCCGCCTACTTCCAGCGCATCGGCCTGCGGTACGTGAACATCGTCTCCCGGAAGAAGCTGGACCTGGAGGGCACCCCCTGGTCTGAGCTCTTCACCCCCGCCTACCTCGGCCCCCTGGCGGAGCCGGACATCGCGCCGGAGCAGGTCCCCGCCTTCACCGCGGAGTTCTCCGTGAAGATGGACTCCAGCAGCACCGCCAAGGTCAAGACCGGCACCGGCCGCCTGCAGGCCCGGCCCGGCACGCCCCAGGACCCGGAGGAGAAGTACATCCTGGACCTGGACCTCTCCATGGGCGGGAACCTCCCCTGCACCTTCGCCGCCGGCGCTCTGGAGACCCTCCACGGCCACGCCGCCCCCGTCTTTGAGGGTGCCGTCACGGACACCCTCCGCCGGGCCATGGACCCCCAGTGAGCTTCCTTCCCCCTGCCGCCTTCTCCGGCGGCAGGGGGAATTTTTCCGTCATCGGAGCCCCCTCTCCCGCATAGGCTTTCCCCGGAAGGCCTCCTCCGGAAAAGCCCCCGATCCCGCCGCTTTGTGACGGCTTTCACGAGATCCTCCCGGTTTTCCGGCAGGTTTTACGAATCCGGAGGCAAATCCCCTGTATTTTTTTGCAAATTGGGACTTGCAATTTGTCCGTCAGGTGAATATAATTATTTCTATCACACGGACAACTTGATATCCAATTGACATCTGCAGAAAAGCGGCCGCAAGGCCCGCCGACGGAATAACGCTCTCAGGCACGAAGACTGCAGACCGATGGAACTCTGGAGACATCCGCCCGGCGAGGCGGGGGCCGAAGGTGCAAGGGCGCAAGCCCTAATCTCTCAGGCAAAAGGACAGAGCTGTCTCCCGGCGAGGCCGGGAGCTCTTTCGTGATCTCGGGAGCGATACCTTTGGTATCGCTCCCTCTGGTTTTTGGGAAGTCCGAGGAAAGAGAGGGAATTTCTATGACCATCCTGGAACACATCGTCTCGTTCTTTACCGGCCCGCTGAATACCTTTGCGTGGCTCTACGTCTTCCTGCCCTGCGCGGTGGCGGGCGGCTTCTTCCTGACCGTCCGCACCGGCGGCGTGCAGTTCCGCCGCTTCGGCTACGCCATGCGCAACACCCTGGGCAAGGTCTTCCACAAGCAGGAGGCCGGCCACGGCGCGGTGACGCCCTTCCAGGCCCTGACCACCGCCCTCTCCGCCACGGTGGGCACCGGCAACATCGTGGGCACCTCCCAGGCCATCGCCCTGGGCGGCTACGGCGCGGTCTTCTGGCTCTGGCTCACGGCCCTCATGGGCATGGTCACCAAGTACTCCGAGATCGTCCTCTCCATCAAGTACCGGGAGCGCAACGACCACGGCGACTGGGTGGGCGGCCCCATGTACTACATCAAAAACGGCATGGGCAAGCACTGGAAGTGGCTGGGCAGTCTCTTCTGCCTCTTCGCCATGCTGGCCTCCTTCGGCATCGGCAACGGCGCCCAGGCCAACTCCATCGTGGGCTCCATCTATAACGCCATCACCACCTTCGTCCCCGCGGCGGACAATGCCCGCAGCAAGTTCCTCATCAGCCTGGTCTGCGGCATCGTCATGGCCTTCCTGGTGGCCCTGATCCTCTTCGGCGGCATCAAGCGCATCGGCGCCGTCACGGAAAAGCTCATCCCCTTCATGAGCCTTTTCTACATCCTCTTCACCATCATCGTCATCGCCGCCCACGCCGGAAACATCGGGAATGCCTTCCAGCTGATCTTTGCCAGCGCCTTCACCCCCCAGGCGGTCCTGGGCGCGGGCTCCGGCATCCTGCTGAAGCAGACCATCATCTGGGGTATGCGCCGCAGCGCCTTCTCCAATGAGGCGGGCCTGGGCTCCGCCGCCATCGCCCACGCCGCCGCCGACACCAAGGGCCCCGTGGAGCAGGGCGTCTTCGGCATCTTCGAGGTCTTCGTGGACACCATCGTCATCTGCTCCCTCACCGCCCTCACCATCATCTGCAGCGGTGTGGAGATCCCCTTCGGCGTGAAACCCGGCAGCGAGCTCATCATGCAGGCCTTTGCCACGGTCTTCGGCGCCCGCTTCGCCTCCCTTTTCGTGGCCTTCGCCCTGATGCTCTTCGCCTTCTCCACCATCCTGGGCTGGTCCCTGTACGGCACCCGCTGCACCCAGTTCCTCTTCGGCCTTAAGGCCACGAAGATCTTCCAGGGCGCCTTCATCGTGGTGGTGGTCCTGGGCTCCGTCGCCTCCCTGGATACCGTCTGGGACGTGGCGGACACCTTCAACGGCCTTATGGCCATCCCCAACTTCATCGCGGTCTTCGCCCTCTCCGGCGTGGTGGCGAAGGAGACCCGCAAGTTCTTCTCCAACCCCCTCCGCAGGAATTGATCCCCCTGCGCCCCCTGCGGGTCTCCGGCCCCCAGGGGGCTTCCCCCCCGAAAAATGGAAAAGAGGCCGGGACATCCTTTGGATGTCCCGGCCTTCTCTTACGCTTTCTCGCTCTCCCGGATGGGGATGATGATCTTGGTGACGTGTTCCTCCTCGTTGTTGATGTCGATGGGGGAGACGATGTACTCCTCGGAGATGGGGCCGTCCACGGTGTAGCCCTGCTGGTTGAGCCACTTGATGGCCTTCACGTGGGTCTGGATGATCTCGTCGTTCCGGCCGATGTGCAGGGCCGTCACCGCCCGGAAGCCGCCGAACTTCTTGAACTCCGGCGAGGGCCGCATCTCGTTGACCTCGATGCTGATCTCCAGGTCGCAGTCCCGGGTGAAGAACTGCTCCAGGGGGTTATTGTGATAGGTGAGGATGATGGGCCCCAGCATCCGGAGCTTCTGCTTGCTGGCCATCTGGAAGAGCTCGAACCACCGGTCCACGGAGACGTCGGTATTCTTGTAGTTCTTCTTGACCCGGCGGGTGTAGATCACCGTGGACTCGGGGATATCCTCCACCTGGATCTTCTCGGTGCTCCAGCTGGTGTGCTCCGTCTCCAGGATGTTGTGGCCCCGGGAGAGGCGGTCCAGCAGCAGCTCGCCCTCGGCGTACTGGTTGTTGAGTTCCTCGATGGAGAGGCGGATCTCCGCCAGCCGCTCCTGGATGTACTTCCCCATGGCCACGGTGTCCCGCCCGCAGACGACCTCCTTGATCTCCTTCAGGGGGATGCCCAGGAGCTTCAGCTTGCGGATGATGAAGAGGGTCAGCAGCTGGTCCTGGGTGTAGTAGCGGTAGTTGCTCTCATCCTTCCGGTAATCCGGCACCAGAAGACCGATGGTATCGTAGTAGCGCAGGGTCTTGATGGGGACGTTGCAGAGGGCTGAGACCTTTCCGATGGAGTAATAGCTCTTGTCTTCTGACATGCTGGCATCCCCTTTCCGCCCCGCAGGCGCTTTCACAGTAAAATCAATACTATTTATACCATATCCCACCCTCCCAACGCAACAGTTTTTTGGAGGGTTCCCGTCAAAATGTGTCAAAAAATGGCTTTCCAGCCGCAAAGCGCCCCGGAGGTCTCCCTCCGGGGCACGGTTTTCAGGCTTCCTCCCTGGCGGCGGAGGCCCGCATCCGCTGCTGGACCTCCCGGCCGAAGGGGGTGGCGGCGAGACCGCCCAGGGCGGTCTCCCGCAGCTCCACGGGGATGCGGCTGCCCACGTCCCCCATGCAGTCGATGACCTGGTCCGCCGGGACCCGGCTCTCGATGCCGGCCAGGGCCATGTCCGCGCAGCTGACGGCGTTCACCGCGCCGATGACGTTCCGCTTGATGCAGGGCACCTCCACCAATCCCGCCACCGGGTCGCAGACGAGGCCCATGAGGTTTTTCAGGGCCATGGCGCAGGCGCTGGCGATCTGCTGATCGCTGCCGCCCCGGAGGGCGACCAATGCCCCCGCCGCCATGGCGGAGGCGCTGCCGATCTCCGCCTGGCAGCCGCCGGCGGCGCCGGCGATGCAGGCCCGGCAGCTGATGACGGCCCCGATGCCCGCCGCCACGTAAAGGGCCTGCAGGATCTTCTCCTCACTGGCCTTCCCCTTCCGGTAGAGGGGGATCAGGACCGCCGGCAGCACGCCGCAGGCCCCCGCCGTGGGGGCCGCCACGATCTTGCGCATGCAGGCGTTGCCCTCCCCCACGCAGAGGGCGGCGGCGATGACCTCGCTGAGATAATCCCCGGAGAGGGAATGCCCCTGGGCGGCGAAGTCCCGCATCTTTCCGCCGTCGCCCCCGGCGAGGCCGCTGAGGCTCCGCCGCCGGGCCTGATAGCTCTCCTCGCTCTCCAGCATGGCGAGCCAGGTCTGGCGCATCTTCTCCCGGGACGCCTCCGCCGTCACCTGGCGCTGCTCCATGTCGCTTGCCCGGACCACCCGCCAGAAGGGCACGTCCTCCGCCCGGCAGCGGTCCAGGATCTCCTGGATGGAATCCAGCATCTCAATCCTCCCCCTTCTCGTAGCAGGTCACCTGGGCCACGCCCGGCAGCTCATCGATGAGCTGCTGCACCACCGGCGGCACCACCTGGTCCGTCTCGATGACCATCAGCACCGCGCCGCCCCGGCGGCTGCGGTAAAGACTCATGTTGGCGATGTTGATCTTGGCCCGGGAGATCTCCCGGGTGACGTTGGCCAGCTCCCCGGAAACGTCCAGGCTGTGGATGATGAGGGTGTTGTAGTCCCCGGTGAAGCCCACATCCACGTCGTCCAGCTTGTCCACCCGGATGCGTCCCCCGCCCACGGAGGAGGCCTGCATCCGCAGGGTCTTCCCGTCCTCCCCGGTGAGCTCCAGCAGCGCCGTGTTGGGATGGGCCTCCCGGAGCCGCACCTCGTGGAAGCGGAACTGCAGCCCCTCCTCCGCCGCGACCTCAAAGCTCTGGGGGATCCGGAGGTCATCCGGCTTCATGCCGAGAAGTCCCGCCACCAGGGCCCGGTCCGTGCCGTGGCCGGGGCCGGTCTCGGCGAAGGAGCCGTGCAGGCCGATCTTCGCCTGCACCGGGCGGCTCCCCAGCAGCGTCCGGGCCATGGCCCCGATGCGGGCCGCCCCCGCCGTGTGGGAGCTGGAGGGTCCCACCATGATGGGTCCCAGGATGTCAAAGATGTCTACCATTGCGTCCTCCCCTCCGCCCTGGGGGCGGAAGCGTTTTTCCGCCGGGAAAGCCCCGGCGGGCGTTGCTGTTGGTCCATCATACCATACCCCGCCGGGGGAAGCAAGCCTTGGCGCCGGTTTCCGCCCGGATGGCCGTTGCAATGCCGCCCGCTTTCTGCTACCATAGAGGAGAAAGCCACGCGGCCATCCGCCGCGGAAAGGAGCGTCCCTATGCCCTCTCTCATGATCCGGAACCTTCAGACCATCGTCACCTGCGACGATGCCGACTCCGTCCTCTCCCAGGTGGACCTCTACTGCGAGGACGGCGTCCTCCGCGCCATGGGTCCCGACCTGCCCCAGACGGCGGACACGGTCCTGGACGGCAGCCGCTGCATCGCCTATCCCGGTCTCGTGAACACCCACCACCACCTCTACCAGGTCTTCTCCCGGAACCTGCCCCAGGTGCAGAACCTGGAGCTCTTCGACTGGCTCACCACCCTCTACGAGATCTGGAAGGGCCTGGACCGGGAAGTGGTCCGCTTCTCCTCCCTCACCGGCATGGGGGAGCTGATGAAGCACGGCTGCACCACCTGCTTTGACCACCACTACGTCTTCCCCCAGGGCGCCGGGGACCTGCTGGAAGCCCAGTTCGCCGCAGCGGAGGAGCTGGGCATCCGGATGCACGCCTCCCGGGGCAGCATGGACCTCTCCCGGAAGGACGGCGGGCTCCCGCCGGACAGCGTGGTCCAGACGGTGGATGAGATCCTGGCGGACTCCCGCCGCTGCATCGAGACCTATCATGACCCCAGCTTCGGCTCCATGCGCCAGGTGGCCCTGGCCCCCTGCTCTCCCTTCTCTGTCAGCGCCGACCTCCTGCGGCAGAGCGCCCTCCTGGCCCGGCAGTACGGCGTCCGCCTCCACACCCACGTGGCGGAGACCAAGGACGAGGAGAACTACACCCTGGCGCGCTGCGGCGTCCGCCCCCTGGAATACATGGCCTCTCTCGGCTGGACCGGCAGCGACGTCTGGTACGCCCACGGCATCCACTTCAA
>SFLD01000025.1 GCA_004553545.1 Clostridiales bacterium
CAAACTATGTCCGAGAAAATTGTACAGCTAAACGAGGAAGTAATCAAGGGCCAAATCAAGGAATTGGTTCGCGGCAGCGTGGAGGAAACCCTGAACGAGTTGCTGGAGAAGGAGGCGGAGTCGCTGACGCAGGCGGCCCGCTATGAGCGCAGCGAAGCCCGTCAGGGCTACCGCAGCGGCCACTATGACCGTAATCTTACCACCACTTCTGGCGATGTCACGCTCCACATGCCCCGGCTCAAGGGCGCGTCCTTTGAGACGGCCATCATCGAGCGGTATCGCCGCCGGGAGAGCAGCGTGGAGGAGGCCCTCATCGAGATGTACCTGGCAGGCGTTTCCGTGCGCCGTGTGGAGGACATCACCGAGGCACTGTGGGGCAGCAAGGTCTCGCCCGCTACCATCAGTGAGCTGAACAAGAAGGCCTACGTCCACATCGAGGACTGGCGGAACCGCCCCTTGCAGGGCGGGCGCTATCCATACGTCTACGTGGACGGCATCTACCTGCGCCGCAACTGGGGCGGAGAGTATAAAAATGTAGCTGTTTTGGTGGCAATCGCCGTGAATGAGGACGGTTTTCGTGAGGTTTTAGGCGCTGCCGAGAGCATGAAAGAGGACAAGGCCAGCTGGGTCAGCTTCTTCCAGTGGCTCCGTGGACGCGGCTTGGACGGCGTAAAGCTCATCGTTGGTGACAAGTGCAAGGGAATGCTGGAGGCCGTGGGCGAAGTGTTCCCCGAGGCCAAATACCAACGCTGCACGGTGCATTTCTATCGCAACGTTTTCTCTGTTGTGCCCAAATCCAAGATCAAAATTGTGGCAAAAATGCTCAAGGCGATCCACGCCCAGGAGAGTAAGAAGGCGTCCCGCGAGAAGGCAAAGGCTGTGGTTTCTGAGCTACGCGCCATGAAGCTGAAGGAGGCTGCCAAAAAGGTCGAGGACGGCATTGAGGATACGCTGACCTACTGTGATTTTCCCAGTGAGCATTGGACCCGTATCCGCACCAACAACGTGATCGAGCGGCTGAACCGTGAGATCCGTCGGCGCACCCGTGTGGTGGGAACATTCCCCGACGGCAACTCCGCCCTGATGCTGGTCTGCGCCCGGCTCCGCCATGTGGCGGGCACCCAGTGGGGCAACAAGAAATACATGAACATGAAGCACTTGGAGGCGGCTCTGGACGACGCCTCTATTGCCGGCTGATTTCACTCAGCCGGAGCCTGCAAACAATTTTGCGCATAAATCTTGACGGGACCCACGCTCCCGCAGGCTTTTGGCCAGTGTCAGGAAATCCTCACCCTCCGCACCGGAGGCAATCTCCTGCTCCGCTATGGCCAGCTTGCCGTAAAGGTCGATAAGTGCCTGCTGGCGCTCATACGCCTCCATGCTGATGACCACCATGTCGCCTGTGCCGTTGCGGGTGATATAGACCGGCTCACGGGTCTGGTGGCAGAAGTCCGAGATCTCATTGGCGTTGTTGCGAAGATCTGAAATGGGAAGGATGCTCAGCATATGACATACCTCCTTGCTTTTCAACCATAGCATAGCAAGATTATGAGCAAATAGCAACGTGAATTTTGGGCGGAATGGGACGCTCGGATCTGCGGCGGTTTTGCGGAACGGGAGAAACCGAAACTCACATCCGAGAGTTCCCTTCGCTTTGTATTAGCGCAGGTTGCCGTCACTTAAGGGACAGAGACGATGGCGGGAGCTTCCCGTGGCATGGCCTGTTTCCTGTCTTCCCGACGTTATGTACGGTCCACTCCCCATCTTTTTACCAGATCCAGCATAGCGAAGCAGAATCTTTCCCACGGTGCCAATGTCATCTGTGACGGGTCGCCCTCCCGGATGCGCATGGTGCGGCGGATCTCCTTGGGGATGACCACCCGGCCCAGGTCATCGATCCTTCTCACGATTCCAGTTGCCTTCATATCGTCAAACCTTTCCTGTTGCTGTTTTTTCCATGGCAGGAACTTGCTTCAGACGTAGTTTTTCCAGCGGGTGGTTGGTTATGCTGGAAAAATTACGAAAGAGAGGGCGGCCAACGGCCGCCCTCTCGGAAGGGAATCAGTCTGCGCTGCGGTAGAGGAAGGTCACGATCTGGCCCCGGGTGCAGGTGCTGCCGGGGGCGAAGGTGGTGGCCGTGGTGCCGGTGGTGATGCCCTCCTGTGCCGCCCAGAGGATGGCATTCAGGAAGGGGGAATCGGCGCTCACGTCCGTGAAGGGATCGGGCGCGCCGTCCACGGCGGGGCTGCCGGCGGCCCGGTAGAGGAAGGTCACGATCTGGCCCCGGGTGCAGGGAGCGTTGGGGGAGAAGCTATTCTCCGTGGTGCCCAGGGTGATGCCCTGCTCCACGGCCCAGAGGATGGCCTTGGCGTAGACGCTGTCGGCGGCCACGTCCGTGAAGGGCAGGTCCGCGCGCTTGGGCTCGGGGGAGCCGGCGGCACGCCAGAGGAAGGTCACGGCCTGGCCCCGGGTGCAGGGAGCGTTGGGGGAGAAGGTGGTGGCCGTGGTGCCGGTGGTGATGCCCTTTTCCAGCGCCCAGAGGATGGCGTCCTGATAGGGGGAGCCCTCCGCCACGTCGGTGAAGGGGTTCTCGGGCTGCGCGGGGGTCACGGCGCCGCCGGAGCTGCCGCCGTTGCCGCCGTTGCCGCCGGGTTGGGTGTCGGTGCCGAAGGTCACGGCGCCGCCCTTGGCGGTCCAGGCCAGGAGGGCAGTACCCGCATAGTAGTTGGCCTGGGAGAGGCCGCTGCCGGGCGCTGCCAGGAGGGCGTTGATCTCCGCCATGGCGGCGGCCATGGCGCTCTCGCTGCGGTTGCTGTTCAGCAGGGCCGCAAAGTCGCTGCCCTTCAGCTCCTCCGCGGTCTTGCCGGTGACGTCCACTTCCGTTGCGTTGGTGGTGACGACGCCCACCGCCGCGGCGGGGGAGATCACGGTGTCGCCCTGCTGCAGGGCGGCCTCGGTGTTGTAGTAGCAGTGGTAGTCGATGTTGATGCCGCTGGAGCGGCCGCTGAGGATGCCCACGTCGGTGGTGGTCTTGCGGGAGACCACGTCGCCCGCGGCGTAGCAGTTCACGTGGATGCCGCCGGCCTGGCCCACGAAGCCGCCGATATGGACCTTATTGTTGTTGGTGGAGTTGCCGGTGACATTGCCCAGGGCATAGCAGTTGACGGTGGTGACCCGGTTGTCCATGCCGTAGAAGCCGCCGGCGTAGACGTTGTTGGTATCTGTCTCGGCGGTGATGTCCACATCCGCCCAGCTGTTGGTGACGGCGCCCCGCAGCACGCTGGCGGCCAGGCCGCCGGCCCGGGAGAAGCTCTCCGAGGTGAGGGAGGTGATCTCGCCGGTGACGGAGCAGTTGTCGATGTAGATGCCGTTCTGGCCGCTGCCCACAAGACCGCCGGTGAAGGTCTCATAGCGGGTGGAAACATAAATGGCGATGTCTCTCAGGCGGATGTTGGCGAGACGCACCACCTGCTCGGTGCCGTCGGGCTGGGCATTGCTGCTGTAGGATCCGGAGGTGAGGCCGAAGAGGCCGGAGACCATCTGGTCGGCGGGGGCATCCTTGCTGCCGATGGTAAGGCCGGAGATGGTGCAGTTCCCGCCGTCATAGTTTCCCCGGAAGGGATAGGCGGCGATGGAGGTCTTCTTGCCGTTGACCTCGCCGTTGAGGGCCCAGCCGATGGGCAGCCACTCATCCGTCAGGGTGATGTCGGCGGTCTGGCGGAAGTACACGCCGCTCCAGTCCACGTCCGCGTTGAGGGAGTAGGAGAGGTAGCGGAGCTGGGCTTCATTGGCGATGCGGTAGGGATCGGCATCCGTGCCGGAGCCGCCGGCGAACCGGCTGGGGTCGGCCGCCTCATAGTGGGAGAAGTCACCGTAGGTGGCCTTGTACCGGGCCTTTTCCAGAGCGGCGTCATAGGCCTCGCCGGACTCGGTGCCGGAGAGGACCTTGGTCTCGGTGACGGCGTTGTTCTCAACGGTGATCCGGACCACGGTGGTCTTCTCCGCGTCCCGGCCGTACCAGGTGCCGTCCTGGAGCTTCTGCTCCGGCTTTTCCACCTTCTCGCAGTCGGGCTGGACATAGGTGACGGTGCCGTTCTCCGCGCCGAAGGTGACAAGGCCGCTGTCCGCGTCATAGGTCCAGGTCTTCAGGGCGGTGTTCGCCAGGCCGAAGACGGTGATGTCGATGGGGAAGGCGGCGAAGCTGCCGTTGAGGCCCTCTGCGACGGCGGTATAGCTCGATGCGCTGTAGCCGGTCATCTTGTCCACGAGGCCGCCGGTGTAAGCGTCACCCTCGTCGTTGACGCCGGAGGAGACTTTGGTGCCGATGGACTCCACGGGCTTGACAATCAGGGGAGAGTCGGTGTCCTTGCCCACGATCATGGTGCTGTCCAGATCGTACCAGCAGTGGTAGCTCTTGCCGATGCCGGTGACCCAGCCGGAGACCATGCCGGCGTAGGTGGAGTGTTCCTTGGTGGTGACGTCGCCGGAGGCATAGCAGTTCACGAGGGCGCCGGCGTTGCAGGCCACGAGGTTGCTGACCACGGCCATGCCCTCGTTGCCGTTCTCCCGGCTGCCGGAGCCGTAGACATTGCTGTCAGACCAGCAGTTGGCCACGAGGCCCCGGTTGTTGAGGCCCACGAGGCCGCCGACCTCCGCCAGGTCCCCGGCCAGGACCACGCCGGAGAGGTCCACCTGGGCGCTGCTGTTGAGGATGGCGCCCTTATACTGCATGCCCACCAGGCCGCCGACGAACTGGTTGCCCCGGTCGCCGGTGTGCACGAACGTGCCGTTGACGGAGCAGCCGTCGATGACCGCGCCGCGGTAGTCCCCGTTGACGCGGCTGCCGTCGGTGTAGCCCGCGATGCCGCCCAGGAAGGCGTTCAGGGCATAGTGAGTGTAGATGGCCGCGTTCTGCACGGAGACGTTCTTCACATAGGCGCTGCTGCCCAGAACGCCGAAAAGGCCGATGTAGATGTTGTCCTTGTCCAGGGTCAGGGGGCTCTCCTGGCTGCCGAGGGTGATGCCGGAGATGGCGTGGCCCCGGCCGTCAAAGCAGCCGTTGAAGGCGTAGTCGCTGCCGCCGATGGGAGTCCAGGCGGCGGAGGAGACGTCGATGTCGTCGCTGAGGGCCACGAACTTGCCGGTATAGTCGATCTTCTCGTTCATGGAGACGGCGAAGTTCCGCAGCTGGGTCTCGTTGGCGATGAGATAGGGAGTTTCCTCGCTGCCGTCGCCGGAGGCGAAGAGGGAAGCGTCGATCTCGCCGCTGGTCCACAGGCTGCCGGACAGGACTACCTGGCTGTTGGAGAGGGTCCAATCCTGGAAGGCGTTGTTCACCCGGGCGGTCATGGCGGCAAAGTCGCCGCAGCCGCTGATGCCGGTAGCCGTCACATTTTCCGTCATGACGGCGATGGCGGCGGGAGCCAGGTTATCGTGCAGGAGCTGGGCGAATTCCTCGCTCGCGGCCTCGTCGGCCGTCTTCTTTCCGATCGTTTCCGCGTTGAACTTACCGCTTTCCGCGCCAAACGCGGTATCGCCGACATAATAGCAGCTGTCTGCATAGGTCGCCGCGGCAAGGTCACCGGCAATCGCGCCGGGCTTATATGTGGCGGTATCCAGGGAAGTCAGAGTTACATTGCCTGCGGTATAGACATTGTAGACGATGCCGTTGACCTGACCAAACACACCGCCGACATTGCCGTAATTGGCGCAGGTGGTCGTGACGCTCACATCACCAAGCGCATAGTTGTTCATGAAGAGCGCCCGGATGCTCGCCCAGGCAGACAGGCCGCCGACCGTGGCACGGCCGGTGCCGGAATCCGCAGTGACGGTCACGTCCGTGCCGCAGTTGGTGATGGCCGCGCGCTGGTCCGTGAAGCCGGTCAGGCCGCCAACGACTGTAACTTTGTTAGCCGTAGTGATGCTGATGCTGCCGGACACCGTGCAGCCATCAATGATGGAGGAAGCTGTGCCGGAGGTGTTGTTCTTGATGAAAGCCACAAGAGCGCCCGCATACACGTTCTGCGCCGCGTCGCTGATGTTGATGCTGACATCCGTGAGGTGGACATTCTGGATGACCACGCCGTTCAGCGTGTAGCCAAACAGGCCCACGTAGCCCAGGGTGCTGTCGGTGATGGTCATACCGGAGATGCTGTGGCCGTCGCCGTCAAACGTTCCGCCGAAGGCCAGCGTGCCGGAGGAGCCGATGGGCGTCCACTCGCCGGTCAGAGCGATGTCGGAGGTCAGCTTGAGGTACTGACCGGCATAGGTGGTGCCAGCCGCCACCTGGGCCTGGAGGTAGCGCAGACCCGCCTCGCTGGAGATGAGGTAGGGGTTCTCCTCCGTGCCCGCGCCGCCGGCAAAGCCGGAGAGTGCTTTGTTCAGGGCTTCCTCGGTGGCCGAGACGATGGCCTTGGCGCTGACGGTGGCGCCGCTGACGGCGTCGATCTCTTTGTTGTTCAGCTTCTCGGTCAGGCCGTCGGTGCTGTTGTTGGTCTTGATGGTGTCCAGGATGTTGAGGGCGTTTGCCCAGCGGTCGGGAGTTTCCTCCTCACCGGTTGCCTGGATATCCGCAATGCTGACGCTGTCGTCTTCGGACTTGGCAAGCGTCACGGTGACAGTGACGTCACCTTTGAAGCCGGCCGCCGTCCCGGTGTAGGTGCCGGGGACGTAGGTGTCGTCCACCGTGACGGCCAGGGCCGTCGCCGGGAGAAGCGACAGCGTCATAACGGCCGCCATCAGGGCGGAGAGGAGCTTGTTCTTCCAGTTCTTGTGTTTCATGGTGCCTCCTTCATAGTGTGATTGGCGCCTTACGGGCCCGCTCCGGCCGGGATCTCCGGCAGGGACGCGGTTTCAGGGGGGAGGGCCGTCCGGCGGTTAGCTTACGCTAACTTGCGAGCAGAAACTCCCGCTTTCGAATGGTGCATCCGCCCCCTGCCAGGCTGGCTGTGCGCGGCGGGAGGGGCGTGCTCCGGCGGTTAGCTTATGCTAACTACCGAGAAAAAAGAACGTCCGTCCCGGAGGATGCTCCGGCAACGGGACCCGTTTGCTGGAAATACTATACCCCAGCCCGGCGGCGTTTGTCAAGAGGGGGCGTGGAGTCCGGGGCGGCGGGACGGAAAATTCCCCTTGACAAACCGTTCATACTGTGTATACTAGCTATATACAGTATGAACGGGAGGAACCGCATGGAGATCCTGATCCGAAATTCCGATTCCCAGCCCATTTACGAGCAGATCGTCCGCCAGGTCAGCGCCCAGATCCTCTCCGGGGCTCTGCCGCCGGGGACGGCCCTGCCCTCCATCCGGGCCCTGGCCCGGGACCTGAAGATCAGCGTCATCACCACCAAGCGGGCCTATGACGAGCTGGAGGCTGCAGGCTTCCTGGTCACCGTGGCGGGGAAGGGAAGCTTCGTGGCGGAGGGCAACCGGGCCCTCCAGCGGGAGGCCCGGCTGCGGGAGATGGAGGAACACCTGACGAAAGCCATCGCCCTGGGCCGGGAGTGCGGCCTGGGCACGGAGGAACTGCGGGAGAGCTTCGCCCTCCTGCTGAAGGAGGAAGCACAATGAGCGACAACGCACTGGAACTGCGGCATGTCAGCCGCTGCCTGGGGGATTTCGAACTCCGGGACGTAAATTTGACCTTGCCCAAGGGCTGTATCCTGGGTCTCGTGGGCGAGAACGGGGCCGGCAAGTCCACCACCATCCGCCTTCTCACCGGGGAGCTGCGGCCGGACAGCGGCACGGTCTCGGTGCTGGACGCAGAGCCCGGCAGCCCGGACTTCCGCTCCGTGAAGGAGCGCCTGGGCGTGGTGCTGGACGACGCCTGGTTCCCGGAGATCCTGAACGCCCGGCAGGTGGGGACCATGATGGCCATGACCTATGAGAGCTGGGACGCGGAGCTCTATGAGAGCTATCTTGCCCGCTTCGCCCTGCCCAGGGAGAAGAACTTCAAGGACTACTCCCGGGGCATGCGGATGAAGCTGGCCATCGCCGTGGCCCTGGCCCACCGGCCGGAGGTCCTGCTGCTGGACGAGGCCACGGCGGGCCTGGACCCCATCGTCCGGGACGAGGTGCTGGAGATATTCCGGGAGTTCAGCGAGGCGGAGGACCACGCCATCCTGATCTCCTCCCACATTTTGAGCGATCTCGAGAAGCTCTGTGACTACATCGCCTTCCTCCACCAGGGCAAACTCCTCTTCTGTCAGGAGAAGGACCGCCTGCTGGAGACCTACGGTCTCTTTGTGGGTACCCGGCAGCAGGCGGAGGAACTGGCGGAGGACGCCGTCCTTGCCCGGGAGGACAGCGGCTTCGGCGGCGTCCGGGCCATCGTCCGCCGGGATGCCGTGCCCGCCTGCCTGCCGCTGGAGAAGCCCACGGTGGAGGACATCATCCTGGCCATGGTGAGAAAGGAGCAGAAACGATGAAGGCACTTCTCTATAAGGACGCCATGGTGCTCTGGAAGCAGATGAAGCTCATGCTCCTGCTGATCCTGATCTTTGCCGTTATCCCCAGCGAGTTTCAGAATACCTTCGCCGTGCTCTACGCCGCCCTGCTGCCCTACAGCGCCCTGGCCTATGACGAGCGCAGTCGCTGGGACCGGATGGCCGCCGCCATGCCCTACTCCGCCCGGGACATCGTGACGGAGAAATATGTCTTCGGCTGGATCGCCGCGCTGGGGACCCTGGCGCTGACCCTTGTCCTTCGGCTGGTGAGCCAGTATCTCCTCCATCTGGGGGAGGGGGCCTCGGCGGAGATGCTGCTGATGGCCTTCTTCGGGAGCCTCATCGCCATGGCGGTGACGCTGCCGATGATGTTCCGCTTCGGCGTGGAGAAGGGGCGGCTTGCCATGTTGCTGCTCATCGGCCTTATCTGCGGCGGGGCGGCGGGCGTCGCCGGGATGGAGACCTTCGCCGTGGGCTCCGTTCAGAACCTTCCCGTGCTGCTGCTGGCGGCGGCCCTGGCCATTGCCGTCAACGCTGTGTCCCTCCCCATCGCCGTCCGCTGCTACGCCGCCCGGGAGAAACGGTAACGGTCAATATCTTCGCCAAAACTATCATTATACTGATGGAATGCCCCGGTTTTCTGCGGAAAGCCGGGGCATTCTCCTTGCGAAGGGAAGGCCGGTCGTGGTAGAATAGAGAAAAACGAATGGACAGGAAAGGGGCGCGGGACCATGTTTGAGGGAATGATCCGCCGGCAGACGGCCAAGCAGGAGCGGCAGCTGGAGGCCTGGATGACGAAACGGCAGCGGGAGCACGCCCTGCCGGGGGATGTGACCATGACGCCGGATGTCCCCTGCGGGCAGGGGCAGCGAATGGACGTGTTCCGGCCAAAGGACGCCGAAGGCGTCCTGCCGGTGCTGGTGGACCTCCACGGCGGCGGCTTCCTGCTGGGAAAGAAAGAGGTGAACCGCCTCTTCTGCGCCGACATGGCGAAGCGGGGGTTCCTGGTCTTCTGCCCGGAGTATCCCCTGGCCCCGGAGGCGGACCTCTTCGCCATCCTGCGCTCGCTGACGGCTTCGCTCGATGACATCGCCAAAAAGCTGCCGGAGTACGGCGGCGACCCGGAGCGCTTCTTCCTCTGCGGGGACAGCGCCGGGGCCTGGCTCTGCGTCTATCTCGCCGCCCTGCAGGGCTCCCCGGCCCTCCGGGAGGCGGCGGGGGTAGCCGGGAGCCGCCTGCCCATCCGGGCCATCGGCCTCCAGAGCGGCATGTTCTACACCACGAAAAGGGATAAGATCGGTCTCTTCCTGCCGCCCAGCATCTATGGGAAGGACTGGAAGAGCCACCCCTTCCGGCCCTACATGGACCCGGAGCATCCGGAGATCCTGCGGGCCCTGCCGCCCTGCTTCCTCACCACCTCCGCCGGGGACTTCCTCCGGGGGTACAGCCGCCAGTTCGCCGCTGCCCTGAAGAGGGCGGGCGTGGACCACGCGTTCCAGGGCTTCCTGGCGAAGTCGCTGCCCCACGCCTTCGCCGCCATGCTGCCGGAGCGGGAGGAGTGCCGCCAGGTCAACGACGCCATGGCCGCCTGGTTCCTGCAAAAGGTCGAAAAAACGGCCAAAAACGACAACGGAGAGTAATATTCGACAGAGATTCTACGAAAAATAATAGAAAAGCGCCCCTGCCAACGGCAGGGGTGCTTTTTTCAGCTTGCGATCTTGCCCGCCTTCCGGCCCCGGAGGAGGGCGGCGGTGGCGATCAGGGCGGCGGTGAGGGCCAGCCAGAGGAGGACGTCCGTCAGCTGCCAGAAGCCCAGGAGCAGGTCGTAGCAGTCCTGGCGGTACACGCCGTCCGGCCAGGCGCCGGTGTTGATCCGGGAGAGCACCAGCCGGTCCAGGCCGAAGCGCAGGACCGCTGCCGCCAGGAAGCCGCCCCAGACCCCAGTGAGCCGCCGTCCCGACCAGGGGAGGACCGCCTTCCGGCAGGCGAAAAGGCTCAAAGCCGCCAGCAGCAGGGCGCCGCAGAGGATCAGGAGCAGGGGGAAGTCCTCCCCCAGGGAGCCGTCCTGCAGGTCAGAGCGGAGCCAATGCCAGGGAATGCGCTGCCAGCGGGCCAGGGCCATCCACAGCCGCAGACCCAGAGGCAGGGCAGCCACGCCCGGCGCCGGAGCGTCAGCAGCAGGACGCCGCAGAGGAGGAAGGGCAGCCAGAGGGAGAAGCAAAGCCTCGCGGTCCGGGTCCGGAGCCAGAGAAGCGCCAGCATCCCGCAGCCGATGAGGATGCCGCCGAGGAGCCGCTGGGTATTCGCAGCGCTTTGGGGGATGGGCGGGTCCCCCGGCAGCTCCGGCAGGGAGAGGAGCAGGAGGTAGAGCCCGCCCAGCAGGGCTGGGAAGCTCAGGACCAGGGCGGGGAGGGCCAGCCAGCAGGCAAGCCACGGCAGGGCCAGGCCGATGCCCAGCAGGATGACGCCGGCCTTTCGGAGTCTCCGGGTCTGCTGGGGGTCCAGGGGAGCGAGGAAAAGGGTTTCCGGCAGGGGCGCCCGGGGCTTGGGAGGCTCCGGGGCGGCTTCGCCGCCCACCAGCGCGTCCAGGCTGATGTGGAAGAGCTCGCTGAGGCGGCGGAGCTTTTCCAGCTCCGGCACGCTGGCGTCGGTCTCCCACTTGCTGATGGATTGGCGGGAGACGCCCAGGGCGTCCGCCAGGTCTCCCTGGGAGAGGCCCCGCTCCGTCCGGAGGCGGCAGATGTTCTGGCCTAAGGTCATGGCAGGCTCCCTTCCGTCAGTGCGCGGCGGCGTTGGCCGCCTTCCGGCCCCGGAGGAGGGCGGCGGTCTTTACCAGCAGGAGGGCCAGGGCCGCCAGCAGGGCAATCTCCCAGAGGATGTTGGCGATGCTGTAGACCACGGCGGCGCTTTGGGTGTGATTCCCGGAGGAGAAGACCTTCATCGCCCAGGCGGCGAAGAGGAAGCGGTTCACCGCCCAGCGGCCGACGAGATAGAGGACCCAGAGCCCGGCATACTTCCCGATGTTCCGTTTCTCCCAGGGCAGGACCTGGTCCCGGAAGGAGCGCACCGTGCCGATCAGCAGCAGAAGGAGGAAGACCGCGATGGCCCAGGAGACGATCTGGGCCACATCGCTCCGGAAGACTGTGGAGGGAGCGCGGAAGATGTCCGTCCAGCGGATGCCGGCGGTAGCCCGGAGCCAGACGAGGTCCAGCAGTCCGCAGGCCCAGGCGCACCAGAGCCCTGTCCGGTGCCTGGCCGTCAGGCAGATGACGCCGCAGAGGAAGAGGGGAGAGGCGAAGAGGAGGCCCGCAAAGCCGTCGCCCAGCACTGCCAGCAGCAGAGTGAGGAGGGCACCGAAGCCCAGCAGCACCCAGCCCACCGTGCGGTTCATCTGCCGGTCCAGGGTGTGAAGGGATTCCTCCCACCCGCGGTTGGGGTCCTCCTCTTCGGCGGCAGATCCTTCCGGAGCGGCGGGATCTGCCGGGGCGGAGGGCGGCGTCTCCAGGGAGCCGTCGGGGCCCTTCACCAGCTCGTCCAGCGTGATGTGGAAGAGTTCGCTGAGCCGCAGGAGCTTTTCCAGTTCCGGCACGCTGGCGTCGGTCTCCCACTTGCTGATGGACTGGCGGGAGACCTCCAGGGCGTCCGCCAGGTCCCCCTGGGAGAGGCCCCGCTCCGTCCGGAGACGGCAGATATTCTGTCCTAACGTCATATTCGGATTCCTTTCTGAGGTGATTCTCTTTTCTGATGTGTGATTCTCCCCGCTGCCGGGGCGACAGGGGAAGCATCTCTGTCGACAGGGAGGCGGCGCGTCCGCCCATAGTCTCACTCTAGCAGAAAACGGGCCAAAAGTCCACCAAGCGGCCTTGGAAAACTTAGCAACCAGCGGTTGCCGGCCGGAATTTTTCCCGCTTTCCCGGTACTTTCCGGGGAAAGGGTTTTCAAGCGGCGGAAAATTTGCTATACTACTCTTTCAAGGAATCAACATCCGGGCCCGGCCCGGCGGAAAGGGGAGAGACCCATGCTTTACAACATCCTGGCGGTGGGCGACGTGGTGGGGGAGAACGGCCTTGCCCATCTGGAGCGCTGCCTGCGGCCCCTGCAGCGGCAGAAAGGCGTCCACTTCACCGTGGTCAACGGGGAGAACGCCGCCGGCGTGGGACTGGCGCCCCAGCAGGCCTGGCGGATCTATGACGCCGGGGCTGACGCCGTGACCCTGGGCAACCATACCTTCGGCAAGATGCAGATCACGGAGCTGCTGGAGGACGTCCCCTGGCTGCTGCGGCCCGCCAACTACACCGGCCGGGCGCCGGGCCGGGGCGTGGGGCTCTTTGACCTGGGGGCCGCGGAGATCCGGGTCATCAACCTCATCGGCCGCTGTGACCTTGCCTGGGGGGCGGACAACCCCTTCACCAAAATGGACGCCATCCTGAAGGAGGGGAAGCCCACCTTCACGCTCGTGGACTTCCACGCCGAGGCCACCAGCGAGAAGCTGGCCATGGGCTACTATCTCGATGGCCGGGTCAGCGCCCTCTGGGGCACCCACACCCATGTCCCCACGGCGGACGGACGGGTCCTGCCAAAGAGGACGGGCTACCAGACGGACCTCGGCATGTGCGGGGCGGTGGAGTCGGTCCTGGGCATCGAGCCCCGACAGAGCATCGAGAGCTTTCTCGGCGGCCTTCCGGGCCGCTACCGCTCGGCGGAGGGGCCCTGCAAGCTGGAGGGCTGCCTCTTCACCCTGGACAGCGCCACCGGCCTCTGCACCGCTGTGGAGCGCCTGGACATCCGCTGAGTGTCCCGCAGGGGAGGGCTCCCATTCGGCGGAAGGGGAGCCCGAACGGGCGGGGATACATTATAATATATAAGGAGTAAAACGTTTTCGGAAACCGTCCCCCAAGGGGAGAGAAAGGAACGAGCATGTCCATTGAAAAGGTGAGGGAGTACTTCCGGGGCTCCGGCATGGAGGAGCGCATCCGGGAGTTCCCGGTGTCCTCCGCCACGGTGGAGCTGGCGGCCAAGGCCGTGGGCGTGGAGCCCGGGCGCATCGCAAAATCCATGAGCTTCCGGCTGGGGGAGGATGCCATCGTCATCGTGATGGCCGGGGATGCCCGGGTGGATAACGCCCGCTACAAGGCCCGGTTCCACGCGAAGGCGAAGATGCTGCGCTTCGACGAGGCCCACACCCTGATCGGCCACGATCCCGGCGGCGTCTGCTCCTTCGCCCTGCCGGAGGGGGTACGGACCTATCTCGATGTCTCCCTCCGGCGCTTTGCCACGGTCTTTCCGGCGGCGGGCAGCGCCAACAGCGCCATCGAGATGACCTGCGAGGAGCTGGAGCGCTGCTCCAGCGGCTTTACCGCCTGGGTGGATGTCTGCCGCGGCTGGCGGCCGGAGGAGAACGGAGAGGAGGGCGCGCAATGACGGAGCATCACAAGTCCTATTCCGCGATCTTCCCCATCCTCCTGCGGGAGGGCCCCGCGGGCCGGGAGGTGCTGCTGCATCTGCGGCAGAATACCGGCTATCAGGACGGCACCTGGGACATTGCCGGCAGCGGCCATGTGGACGCGGGCGAGACCGCCCGCCAGGCCCTGGTCCGGGAGAGCCGGGAGGAGCTCCTTCTTTCGGCGGAGCCGGAGGACGCGGTCTTTGCCCACCTCTGCCACCGGCCGGAGAATGCGGATGGCCGCAGCTACTACGATATCTACTTCTTCCTGCCCCGCTACCGGGGGGAGCCTGCCATCGGCGAGCCGGAAAAGTGCGCGGAGCTCCGCTGGTTTTCGGTGGACGCCCTGCCGGAGAACATGCCCCCCACCCGGCGGGACGCGCTGCTGCACGCCCTGCGGGGGGAGCCTTACAGCGAGTATCCACCCCAGGGGGAAGGGAGAGTTTGAGATGCTGAAATTCATTCACGCGGCGGACTTCCACCTGGACAGCGCCTTCGCCGCCCTGCCGCCGGAGAAGGCGGCGGAGCGCCGGAGGGAGCAGCGGGAGCTGCCGGGGCGGCTGGCGGAGGCCGTCCGGACCTGGGGAGCGGAGCTGGTGCTGCTCTCCGGCGATCTCTTTGACGCCAAGCCCTACCCCGAGACGGTGGAGGCCGCGAAGGCCGCTCTGGCGGAGATGGCCGTGCCGGTCTTCCTGGCGCCGGGAAACCACGATTTCTATGGGCCGGACAGCCCCTACGCCGGGGACTGGCCGGGGAACGTCCACATCTTCCGGACATCCCGGATGGAGAGCGTCCCCCTGCCGGAGCTGGGGATTACGGTCCACGGGGCGGCTTTCCTGGCCCCCACCCAGGAGGAAGGGTTGCTCCGGGGTTTCACCGCGCCGGAGGACGGCACGGTCCACATCGGCGTCCTCCACGGGGAGCTGGGGGAGACATCGGTCTACGACCCCGTCTCCCGGGAGGACATCGCCGCCAGCGGCCTTGCCTACCTGGCCCTGGGCCACGTCCATAAGCGGACGGAGCCGCTGCGCTTCGGCAGGACCACCGCGGCCTGGCCCGGCTGCCCGGAGGGCCGGGGCTTCGACGAGCTGGGGGAGAAGGGCTTCTACGCCGGCGTTCTGCAGGACGGCCAGTTGACGCTGCGCTTTGTGCCCCTGGGGAGGCACCGCTACTGGATCCTGCCGGTGGACATCACCGGGCGGGACGCGGCGGAGGCTGCTGCGGCGGCCCTGCCGGCCGGGGCGGAGGGGGACCTCTGCCGCATCCTCCTGCGGGGGGAGAGTTCCGGCGTGGACGAAAAGGCTCTGATGCAGCGCCTGGCTGGACGCTGCGCCTGGCTGGAGCTCCGGGACGAGACCACGCTGCCCCAGGACCTCTGGCAGCGGGCGGAGGAGGATTCCCTCCGGGGCCTCTTCCTCCGGCGGCTCCGGGGACAGCTGGAGACGGCGGAGACGGAGGCGGAGCGGGAGACCATCCGCCAGGCGGCCCGCTTCGGCCTCGCGGCCCTGGAGGGCCGGGATCTCAGCTGAGTGCCTTCCCCAAAAGGGAGGGTCATCATCAAAGGGAGGACAGACCTATGAAACGCATCCTGCTCATCGGCACCGGCGGCACCATCGCCTCAGAACTGACGGAGAGCGGCCTGACGCCGGAGCTCAGCACGGAGCAGCTTTTGAGCCACATCCCCTCCATCTCAGAGTTCTGCCGGGCGGACTGCCTGCAGATCCTGAACCTGGACAGCACCAACATCGCCCCCCAGCACTGGCTGGCCATGGCCCGCTGCATCCGGGCGCACTACGATGACTACGACGGCTTCGTCCTCACCCACGGGACGGACACCATGGCCTATACGGCGGCGGGACTCTCCTACCTCATCCAGGGCAGTCCCAAGCCCATCGTCCTTACCGGAGCCCAGAAGCCCATCGGCTTTGACTCCACGGACTCCAAGATCAACCTGGAGGATGCCTTCCGGGTGGCCTCGGCGGAGATGCCGGGGGTCAGCATCGTCTTCAACGGCAAGATCATCCTGGGCACCCGGGCCCAGAAGACCCACTCCAAGAGCTTTCAGGCCTTCTCCTCCATCAACTACCCGGTGCTGGGGGTCCTGCGGGACGGGGCGCTGCTGCCCTACATCCGCCAGCCCGCCCGGGAAAGGCCGGAGTTTTTCGACGCCCTGGACCCGAAGGTGGGCCTTCTCAAGCTGACGCCGGGCTGCGACCGCCGGGTGCTGGACTGGCTCCTCTCGGAGCACGACGCCGTCATCATCGAGAGCTTTGGCGTGGGCGGCGTGCCGGAGGCCGGAGGCTTCTACGAGAGCATCCGGGAGGGGCTGGCCGCCGGAAAGACCGTGGTCCTCACCACCCAGGTCCAGAACGAGGGCAGCGACCTTACGGTCTACCTGGTGGGCCACCGGCTGAAGGATTCCCTGGGCGTGCTGGAAGCCTACGACATGACCACCGAGGCGGTCTATGCCAAGCTCATGTGGATCCTGGCCCGGACCCAGGACCGGGAGGAGATCGAGCACCTCTTCTACACCCCCGTGGCCAAGGACATCCTCTGGACCGAACGGGCATGAAAAAGCGTCCGGACGCGGAGCGCGCGTCCGGACGGGGCTTCCCTTGGGGGAGGCTTGCAGCGCAGAAAGAAACACACCGGGAAGCGGCGCTTCCCGGTGTGTCGGTTTTTTCACGGTCCCTCCCGCCGGGGGAGAGTCTTTCAGGCTTCGCCCCGCTCGGCGTTGAGGCAGTCCTTGGCGTTGGCCTCGATGAGCAGCAGCTGCTGGCGGAGCTTGGCGGCGTCCTCTGCCGGGATGCCCCGCAGGACCTCCTCGTTGGCCTCGTCGATGACGTGGTCGATCTGCTCCCAGAGGACCTTGCCCTCCTCCCGCAGGCGGACATGGACGCTGCGGCGGTCCTCCTGGTTGTAGGTCCGCTCGATGAGGTCCTTCTTCTCCAGCCGGCCCAGCATGCCGGTGATGGTGGAGGTATCCAGATGGAGCTCATGGGCCAGCTGGCTGGGAGTCTGGACCTCCTGCTTCCAGAGACAGCGCAGCAGCGCGTACTGGGAGGGGGTGGTGTCAAAGTCCTGGAGCCGCCGTTTGAAGTAGTTAAAAACAGCGTTCTGCGTGCTGGTCAGCATGAAATTGATACACTCGTTGACTTCCATCGGTAGCCTCCTCCTTCTCTTAGACACTTATTCTAACAGGAAAAAGCAGCGTTTGTCAAGAGAGGGAAACCCTTCCGACGGGGCTTTTGGAAATTCGTTTAATTTTTCTCAAATGCCTATTGACAAACAAAATTCTTACAAGTATGATGGGAACGTGCAGGTATTTAACTTGCAAATTATTTGTGGGCAAAATATCTATGGCTGGCTACGAATATTGATAGGAGGTACATATGGATTTCAAACTGGACAAAGCGCATCAGCTCCAGCAGCAGCTCTTCCGCAACTTCGCGGAGACCGAGATCAAGCCGCTGGCAAAGGACATGGACGAGGCTGAGGCCTACGACATGGAGCTTCTGGCAAAGATCCAGAAGTGCGGCTTCCTGGGCATCCCCTACGCCCGCGAGTACGGCGGCGCAGGCTCCGATACCCTGGCCTACACCCTCTGCATGGAAGAGATGTCCAAGATCGATGCCAGCACCGGCATCATGATCTCTGTGCACACTTCCCTCTGCTGCTCCTGCATCAACAACTTCGGCACCGAGGATCAGAAGCAGCGCTTCCTGCGCCCCCTGATCGACGGCAGCAAGGTCGGCTGCTACGGCCTGACCGAGCCCGGCGCCGGTTCTGACGTTCAGGGCGCCCAGACCACCGCTGTGAAGGATGGCGACGAGTGGGTCATCAACGGCTCCAAGATCTTCACCACCAACTCCGGTTTCGCTGATACCTGCGTCCTCTTCGCTCTGACCGACCGCAGCGTTCCCGCTGCCAAGGGCATGACCGCCTTCATCGTTGACCTCAAGGAGATGCCCGGTATCTCCGTCAGCGACAACATCGAGCGCATGGGCATCCGCGCCGCCTCCAACTGCATCGTGTCCTACGAGAACGTCCGCGTTCCCGCTGACCGCGTGCTGGGCCAGGTCGGCAAGGGCTTCAAGATCGCCATGGCCGCTCTGGACTGCGGCCGTATCGGCATCGCCGCTCAGTCCGTCGGTATCGCCCAGGGCGCCCTGGACGAGGCCATCAAGTACGCCAAGGAGCGCAAGCAGTTCGGCAAGCCCGTCATCGCCTTCCAGAACTCTCAGTTCAAGGTCGCCGAGATGCAGACCAAGATCGACGCCGCCCGTCTCATGACCTGGCGTGCCGCCGTGGCCGAGGACAATCACGAGACCTTTGGTCCTCTCGCCGCCATGGCCAAGCTCTTTGCTTCCGACGTTGCCAACGAGGTCACCCGCTATGCCGTGCAGCTGATGGGCGGCTACGGCTACTGCCGTGAGTATCCCGTCGAGCGCGCCATGCGTGACGCCAAGATCACCGAAATCTACGAGGGCACCAGCGAGGTCATGAAGATGGTCATCGCCGGTTCCATGAAGCTGAAGTAAGATAAGAGGGGAGTGCGAAGTAATATGAAGATTCTGGTTTGCATCAAGCAGGTCCCCGATACCGCTGAGGTAAAGCTGGACCCCAAGACCGGCACCCTGATCCGTGACGGCGTGCCTTCCATCATCAACCACGACGATAAGGCCGGCCTCGAGGCCGCCCTGAAGCTGCGCGACGAGGTCGGCGGCACCGTCTCCGTGGTCTGCATGGGCCCCCCCCAGGCAGACGTCGCCCTGCGTGAGGCCCTGGCCATGGGCGCGGACGAGGCTTACCTCCTCTCTGCCCGTGAGTTCGGCGGCTCCGATACCTACGCCACCGCTACCATCATCGCCACCGCTCTGAAGAAGATCGGCTATGACCTCGTCATCACCGGCCGTCAGGCCATCGACGGCGACACCGCTCAGGTCGGTCCCCAGATCGCCGAGCAGCTGCACGTGCCCCAGGTCTCCTATGTTGAGGAGCTGAAGGCCGACGGCGAGTACATGATCGTCAAGCGTCAGTTCGAGGACCAGGCCCACATGCTGAAGGTCAAGATGCCCTGCCTGCTGACCGCTCTGGCTGAGCTCAACGAGCCCCGCTACATGACCGTCAAGGGCATCGTCGAGGCGTATGAGAAGCCCGTTACCGTCTGGGGCTTCGATGATCTGAAGAACGACCTGAACCCTGAGTGGATCGGCCTGAAGGGCTCCCCCACCAACGTGTTCCAGTCCTTCGGTAAGCAGCTGAGAGCCCCCGGCACCAAGCTGGTGGGCGTCACCCCCGAGCAGGCCGTGGAAGCCATCATGGCCAAGCTCATCGAGCGTCATATCATCTGAGGGGAGGCTTATTGAACAATGAGTAAGGATATTTTTGTTATCGTTGAGCAGCGCAACGGCGTCGTTCAGAAGGTCACCAAGGAGCTGATCGGTGAGTCCGTGAAGCTGGCCGGCGATCTGGGCGAGGAAGTCGTCGCTGTTCTGATGGGCTACAACATCAAGGGCGAGGCCGAGCAGCTGATCCACTACGGCGCCTCCAAGGTTCTTGTTCTGGATCATCCCGTCCTGGAGAACTACACCACCGAGCCCTACGTCAAGGGCATTGTCAGCGTCATCGAGCAGTTTGATCCCAACATCGTTCTGTTCGGCGCTTCCTCCATCGGCCGTGATATGGCTCCCCGCGTGGCTGGCCGTGTCCACACCGGTCTGACCGCTGACTGCACCCGCCTGGACGTCAAGGTCGAGAACTATCAGCAGTACCTGCTGAGCTCCACCTCCATGTCCTTGCAGCCCGAGAAGGTCGCCGCTCTCGACAAGAGCGACCGCTTCCTGAAGATGACCCGTCCCGCCTTCGGCGGCAACGTCATGGCCACCATCGTGTGCCGCAAGTATAAGCCCCAGATGGCTACCGTCCGTCCCGGCGTCATGGAGATGCCTGTAAAGGATACCAGCCGCAAGGGCGAGATCATCGACGTCGACGCCGGCCTGAGCATGGACGATATGAACGTTGAGATCCTCGAGGTCGTGAAGAACGCCAAGAAGGAAGTCGACATCACCGACGCCAAGGTTCTGGTTTCCGGCGGCCGCGGTGTTGGCGGTTCCGAGGGCTACAACCCCCTGCGCGCACTGGCTGCGGAGCTGGGCGGCGAGGTTTCCTCCTCCCGTATCGGCGTTGACAGCGGCTGGATTGAGAAGAGCCGTCAGGTTGGCCAGACCGGTAAGACCGTCCATCCCAACCTGTACATTGCCTGCGGCATCTCCGGCGCCATCCAGCACCTGGCTGGCATGGAGTCCTCTGAGTTCATCATCGCCATCAACAAGGACGATCAGTGCCCCATGATGAACATCGCCGACCTGGGTGTCCAGGGCGACCTGAAGGTCATCGTTCCCATGCTGACCGAGGCCGTCAAGGCTTACAAGGCCAAGCAGAACGCCATCTGATCTTCTGCCCCATCTGTACCTCATAAGGAAAGGCCCGCGCCCTCCGGCGCGGGCCTTTTTGCGCCCTTTTTGGGATCTCCGGCAGGTTTTTCTCCCGGGGGAGCCAGGCATTCCCTGCAGATTTCCGTCCCTCTCCGGGCATCCTATGCAGGAAAAACACGCCGCCTCATTCCGGCGGCAGGGAGGGAAACGTGTGGAGCGGCATTTGAGATACGCGGGGCAGGAGCTGATCCTGGGACTCACCGGGGGCCTGGGCTACTACTGCATCGAGCTTGCCTGGCGGGGCTGGAGCCATCCCAGCATGGTGGCGGTGGGGGGACTGTGTTTTTGGGGCATGGGCCACCTGCCGGACCGCCCCCTCTGGCAGCGGGCGCTGCTGGGGGCGGGGCTCATCACCGGGGTGGAGTTCCTCTCCGGCTGCGTGCTGAACCTCTGGCTCCGCTGGGCAGTCTGGGATTACTCCCGCCTGCCGGGGAACCTGCTGGGGCAGATCTGCCTGCCCTACTCCCTGATGTGGTGCCTGCTGGCCATCCCCGGCACCGCCCTCTCCGCCGCTGCCCGGCAGCACCTGGAGGGGAACTGACCGTGCTCGGCATCCTTTTCCCTTGCCGAATGGCGTCGAATGGAGTATAATACCCCTGAAAGAACGAAAGGGGGAGAGCGCGGTGGATCTGAAACTCCAGGCCACACAGATACAAAAGCTGGCGCTGACCCAGTCCATGCGCCAGTCTCTGACCTTTTTGCAGCTGCCGGCGGTGGACCTGAGCCAGGCGGTGCAGGAGGCGGCCCTCTCCAATCCGCTGCTGGAGGTCACCGAGCCGGACTTCGGCCGGGTGGCGGTGGATGTCTCCCGCCCGGAGGAGGACAGTGTTCCCGTCTTCCAGGAGAGCGAGCTCTGGTCTCGCTATGCCCCCCGGGGCGGGGAGGAGGCTCCGCCGGTGCCGGAACGGGCGGAGAGTTTTGCCGAGTATCTGGAGGGGCAGTTGGGCACCATCCCTTACCTGGAGCCCCGGCTGCGGGAGCTCTGCCGCTACCTCATCGGCTGCCTGAACTCCGCCGGTTACCTGGACTGCCCTCTGGCCGAGCTGGCGGAGGAGCTGGGCGTTCCCCTCTTTGACATGGAGCAGGCCCTGCTGGCCATCCAGACCCTGGACCCGCCGGGCGTGGGCGCCCGGGACCTCTCCGAGTGTCTGCTGCTGCAGCTGGCCCAGGGGAAGCATTTTACCGAGGAGAACATCCACCTGCTGCGCGCGGGGCTTCCCCTCCTGGCGGAGGAGGACTGGGACGGCCTGGCCCGCCTGCTGGGGGTCTCCCGGGAGCAGGCCAAGCAGGACGCGGAGGTGATCCGCAGCCTGAACCCCATTCCCTCCCGGGGCTTCGCCTCCGCGGAGCGGTCGGTCTACCTGGTGCCGGAGGCCACGGTCTTCTGCCGGGATGGGGAGGTCATCATCGAGATGGAGCGGGGCTCCCAGCCCAAGGTGGAGCTGAACCAGTACTATTGCTCCCTGCTGCAGAGCACGGAGGACGCCCCGGAGACCAAGGACTACCTCCGCCGGATGATGGCGGAGGCCAACGAGCTGATGTCCGGCCTCCAGAGCCGGGAGAAGACCCTGCGGCAGATCCTGGGCACCATTGTGAAGGGCCAGCGGGACTTCTTCCTGAAGGGCGGCGCCCTGGCGCCCCTGACCATGCAGCAGGTGGCGGAGGAGCTGGGCCTCAGCACCTCCACCGTCAGCCGGGCGGTGAAGGACAAGTACCTCTCCTTCCAGGGCCGGTCCCTGGCGCTGCGGAGCTTCTTCGTGGCGGCGCTGCCCACCGGGGAGGGGGTCTCCCCCCAGACGGTGCAGGAGCACATCCGCCGCTTCATCGCGGCGGAGGACCCGGCCTCGCCCCTTTCGGACGAGGCCCTGCGGGAGGCCCTGGGGAACCTGGGCATCAATGCCTCCCGCCGCACCGTGGCCAAGTACCGGGGCGAGATGGGCATCCCCAGCTCTGCCCAGCGGAAGCGCGGATAAGATGGACAGAATCGGAGCCGGAGGCGTATCCTCCGGCTCCGATTCTGTCCGCGGGCAGTCTTCCAAATGCAAAAAAGGAAACGCCCTGTCCAAGACAAAGCGTTTCCTGGCGCGGAAGGAGGGATTTGAACCCTCGCACCGTTTTTTAGACAGTCTACTCCCTTAGCAGGGGAGTGGAAAACGTTGAGAATATGCGAATTTTTGAACTTTTGTAAACAGTGGCGTGAACAGTGGCTTGCGATTTCTAGCCTTGCTTTGCCACTTGGTCCGGCTTCGTGATGTCCAGTGCGGCCCGAACATCGGAGGTGTCCATGTGAGTGTACCGCTTCTGTGTTTCCAGCTTTGCGTGGCGCATCGCCTTCTGGATCGTGGCAGGAGCGATATTCCCTTTGGCCAGCGCCGTTCCGGTGGTGTGCCGGCAGGAATAGGGGGGCAGCTTCCGGATGCCCAGCTCTGCCAGCTTCGCATAGTACCGGGTATAGTAGTTGTCTTTCTGGACGGGAACCATCTTGCCCTTCTTCCCGGCATGGAGGATCAGATCGTCGATGATCGGCGCAAGGAAATGCGGGTAGGGGATGGGGGCTTCACGGCGCACGGCGGTCTTCAGGCCGATATCGGTGATCTCCATCGCCTCCTGGTCCACGTTGCAGACGTAGAGCCGCAGCATTTCGCCGGGCATCATGCCGGTATAGATCATCAGCAGAATTGACCCGAGGACCATGTCACCAGGGGACCACGCCGCCCACATCTTGTGCAGCTCCGTTTCAACGAACGGCTCTCCCTCTTTCTCGTTGTTTTCCGGAAGAACCAGGAACCGTGAGAGGTTTACCGCCGTCAATTTCTGCGCCATTGCGATCTTGAACATATGCGAGAGGGTAGACTGCATATCCTTTGCCGGATAGTAGGTCTTCGTCTCCTTGTCGAGTGTGCTCTGCAGCTCCTTGATGGTGATGTCATCGACCGGCTGAGACATGATGGTCTTCCACCGCTTGGCGGCGATATCGTATGCGACCTGCTTCGAGCCGCCGAGCTTCTTGTAGGGGCCAGCAAGGTAGGCGTCCCACATGGCCTGGAAGGTGTTCGGGGCGCTGTCCGTTTTTCCCGCCAGCACAGGCAGGAAGGCCAGGGCGGCGCTTCTGGTGCGGAATCCGCCTTTGCTCTTTCGGATGTACTTCGTCTTTCCGTTTTCCGTATAGCGCCCGACCGTCACAATTGCGGTGAAGGTCTTGCCACGCCGGATCACGGTGCCCTGGCCGTTTCCACGGTGTTTCACATTTCCCATAATATTCTTCCTCTCATCTTGCCATCCGTACCTTACCGTGTTAAGATAAAAGGGCGCAAGAATAGGGAGACGCAAAGCGCCTCTGATTTTCTTCTTTCGTGGTTGTTAGGGGGAAAGCTCGTGCATTGCCGTCCTGGTGTTGGTAGCACCAGGACGGTTTTTATTTTTCTCGCAGCGCTTGGAGCGCTGCGGTTTGCTGGTTTATGGAGTCGATCAGCCGGGTGGCCTCAGCCTCTATCTGGGGCAGGTCGGCAGGGGATGCCGTCAGCGCCCGGGCGGCCAGGGACTGGAGCTGGGGGTATAGCTCCTCCAGGAGGGCATTGGTACGCTCCAGCTCGGAGAGAGCCTGGTCACGACTGCTCATTGCGGTAGAAATCCGCCAGAGCGGTGAGGGGGATGATAAACTCCTTGGAAACCCGATCGGCAATGGCAACGGCGGTGGATTCATCATAGATGTGAGACATCAAATTGCGGGAATCGACCGCTTCATTCCAGAGTTCGGGGCCATTGATGATACCCATGGAGTAGGCTTCCTTCAGGACGCTACGGGGGGACACAATGGTCATCACCACGCCCTGGTCCTCCATGTATTCTTTGAGGGATTTCCAGGCCAGCTCGAAGGTGAACTCGAAGCGCTGGATCAGGCCATCCCGGTAAAGCGTATCATCCGGAGCGGTCTGGTAGCGGGCAATCGCCTCTTCCAGCCGCTTCACAGCGTTCTGATAGTTTTCAATCTTCTGCAGCATACAGCGTCACACCATCCTTCTCGATGTTCTTTAAGAATTTGGGGTCCATGCCGGGGAGTATATGCACGATGTCCAGCTTCAGCAGCGTGGGAAGGTCCTCGGCGTCCAGCCAGAAGGTGGCACGCTCCTTCTGGGGCATCCCGTACACGGCCAGGTCAATGTCGCTGCGCTCCTTATTGTCCCCTCTGGCACGGGAGCCGAAGAGCACCAGCCGCTGGGCCCCGTGGCGCCGGGCCAGCTCTGCCAGTTGACGATAGATCTCTTCCATAGGGTTATACCTTTCAGTGATGAATTTTCTTTTATGGCCAATAAGACAAGCAGAATATACAGCGGGACCAGCCGATTTCCTTGCAGGTAGCAAGATCGCAGGCAAAAAATTCACCGTTGAGTCTGTATATTTCCCTTTGAAAAGTGGAGCAGTTGTAATTGTGATATACTCCGTCAACGACAAAGGCAATGTTTCCTGTAAAAAAATCAAGTTCCTCCCGTGTGCTTGAGAGACTCTGAGAGAGGCGCCAGACTTGATCATGAAGGTCGGATGCTTCGTCCTTTAGAGCCGCAAAGGCCTTTGAACTATCCTGCGCCTGTTTCAGTTGGAGTGCGTTTCCGGCCAAACTGACAACGCAAAGGGCTGTGAGGACAATGCAGGCAATCTTCCATTTGGGAGAAGCTGGGGTGACGAGAGGGGCGATAGAGGCTTCTTCCTGCTGCGGTACGGGAATCTTGTAGTCTGATTGATAAGTGCAGACGATAGGCTGTGGTTCTTCCGGGGAGGTTGGGGCAGCCGTTTCGCTTATGACTTCCCCAGTGGATTCGTCTATGACCAAGTGCTTCATGTTAGCCTCTTGCTGGGCATATTGCTCAACAGGAATAGCGGCGTGCCAGGGGGCAAAGAGCGGGCGGCGCTTTTCAAAGTAAATGTAGATCAGAACAAAGACCAGGCCGACGGCAATGATTTGGATCCCTGCGGCAATCAGGTCCCCGTTTGAAAAGTATTCGTCTGCTACAAGAATGACGCTTGAAAGACCGAAAGCGCCATAGTAGCATTGCACACCGGACCATTTCCGGTTTTGAAGACCTTCTATGGCTAGGAAGCAAAGTACCAGGAGGGCCAGGTCGAAGACGGCACCGACGACTACCACAAGCCGTTCTTGCCCGTTCGTAGCATTTGCGATAGCCGGGATTACGGAAGCAACAAAGATTATGGTTCTAAGGATTGAGCTAATGAGGAGTAAAACGTAAAGTACACGATAGAACTTCATGGGAGTTTCTTCCCATATGAAATACTTTGGCTCCATAGAAGACCCTCCGAGTAAAAAGTGATGATTTAGGAAGCGTGGGTATCAAGGGGCGGTATCCTGGATGGAACAATGTACGATTCAAACCATATGGCGCAGGGCTAGCTATAAACGGGATAAAAATTCGCTGTAAGTGATTGCACGTCCGGGAAAATTCCGATTGACAGTATTTCTGAAACGAGTATCATTCACGACAATGGTGCAGCCGTTTACAATGCCGGTTAAGGCTATTATGGCATCATTGTAATGCTGCCATGGATTATTATTTAAGATTTCTTGGTACATCTCAAATGCCTTTTCCTCGCCACTCGGCAATAGTTCAAAGGTGCCATCCAGCAACCAGCGGTTATGGGTCAATGTCGCAATGCGCCCAACGTAGGCCTTTTGGATTTTAGAAACCAATTTGAGCATCTTGATAGCACGCATAGCGGCAGCCCGACTGACAACATCAAGCCCAGCGTATTCTTTGGAGTTGATATTTTTTTCGGACTCCTCTAATTGTGTTTCAGTGAAGTAGTATTCAAAGCCCTTTCCTTTTGACGCATATATTTTTAGTTCATCGGTACCAGAGGATTTGCAGAGAGCATCAAGGGCTGATGTGTCAAACATATACCGGTTTTCTACGCACTCCATCGTTTCAGCTCCTTTCTTTTGCGATTACTGTATCGTGTTGATATGGGCTAAAAAGTTTATCGTGCCCTGCTTACACCATCCCCGGCAGGTCGTAGCGGCGGCGGGTCAGGACCCGGCCCTGCCACACGAGGGAGCGATTGCTGCTATTCATGATCACCAGGTCGCAGTCATTCCGCTTCCGGTTTAGGGAGAAAAGGTAGGTGATGCCCAGCACCGGGTCATAGTGCCACTGCTTGATGACCGTGGCCCCATCCACGCAGAAGACGCCGATGTCGCCGTCCCGCATCTGGTCGTGGTTCACAAAGGCGATGGAGCCGTCCGGGAAGTCCGGCTCCATGCTGTCACCCTGCACCCGGACGGCGTAGGCGGCCCCCTGGGGGTCATTCGGCGTCAGGGTGTACGGCTCACAGCTCTGGCCGGTGATGCCCAGGGCCGGGCCGGCGGCGGAGGGGTCCGTAAAGAGGTTGACGACCTTCGGCTCCGGCTCCATCGAGGTCTCCGCCAGGAAGCGGGCCTCGTCCTGCATCCGGGCCAGCTCGGTATCCGCCACCGACCGCACCGCAGCCTTGCCCCAGTGGTCCAGGCTGTCATAGTCCTTTGCGATCTTTGCCGCCTCGCTCGAATAGAGCGGGGCGGTTTTTTTGCTGCTGGATGTATTATCGGCAGCCAGAGCATCAAAGCCTCGCTCGATGAGAGAGAGAATCGCCTGCGTCTGGTTTTTCATTTTCCTGCCATAGCGGTAGGCTTCTATTTCTTTTAGTTGGTCATCGGTCATGGTGATCGTTACACGGGGCTTTTCAGTTGGCATTGGAAATCCCTCCTTTTACTCTATGCTATCATCAGTTCATCACTTATGCAAGAAAAAGTTCATACAATTCTGCACAAAAAAGGTTCACCACTTTTGTACAGAAAGTTCAGCACCGTTCACTTGACAAGTTCATAAGTTCGGAACTATAATTGCAATAGGTTCTGAACCTGGCGAAAGGAAGTGATGATATGACAGAGATGAAGCGAGTAACCGTGTCCCTGCCGGAGGAGATTGACAAGAAGGTTTTGGAGCTGAGGAAGGATGAGCGCTTTATCCGGTGCTCCTACTCCGAGATTGTCCGGAAGCTCTTGGAGGCGGGCCTGGCGGCCAAGGAGGTGAGAGCGTGAACGAGAAAAAGAAGTGCTCGACGACTATGAAGCAATTTTGGAAAGAGTACTGGCGACCCATTGTAGTATCTGCGGTAGCTTCGGCAATATGTAATTGGTTCCTACGGTAGTTGCAAACGCA
>SFLD01000026.1 GCA_004553545.1 Clostridiales bacterium
TCCCCAAATCCCAATATGTCGGGTTTCTTCCGGCAATTCTAAGTTGGGGATGTAGTAGTCGCCAACCAACGTATAATGCAGGCCATTGTGTTCATCGTAGATATGATTTTTAAGTTCTTCCATGTTGTTGATCTCCTCATTCTGGTGTGATAGTTAGCAAGTCTGACTCTCCAGAAATATTGGTAAATCATTGGTAAAACTGAGAACGAAACACAGGAAGTGCTTGATTTACAGGCGTTTTTTCATGTCCGGTAAATCCTGCCATGGCAGATGAAAAGTATCTTGGTCATTCTTCCCCGTTCCTTTCCTGCGTTTCCTCCTGTGCGCGGCGGGCCTGAACGTATTTCCTCTCCCAGGCGGGGTCCCGGCAGCTGCTGTACTCCTGCATCCGGCAGCCGCGGCAGAGATCGTCCGCCACTTCCCCGATCACATCCCAGAGCTCCAGGTCCCGCGTCCACTTCCCGTCGATGGCCCGCTCTCCCAGGTACGCCCCCAGGATATTCCCCGTCACCGCGCCGGTGGAGTCCGAGTCCCCGTCGTGGTTCACCGCGGCGATAATTCCGCCGGAGAAGTCGTTTTCGTACCGCAGGGAGCAGTAAATGGCGATGCCCAGGGTCTCCTCCGCCACCCAGCCCTCGCCCAGGGCGCGGATGTTCTCCCGGTCCCCGCCGCCCCGGTCCGCCAGCGCCATGGCCCGGTCCATGATCCCCAGGAGCGTCCCCAGGTGCTCGTTTCCCGGATAGAGCGCCGCCATGGCGTCCCTGGCCTCCCGGACGATGGCCCGGAGCCCCTGCTCCGGGGCCGTCAGGCAGCGGCTCAGGATGTGGGTCAGGGCGGCGGCTGGCATCCAGCCCAGGGGATGGCCGTGGGTAACGGCGGCCAGCTCCGCCCCCTCCCGGTCCAGCGCCGCCTGGTCCCCGCGGTAGTTCTCCCTTGTCCGGTATGCCATGGCCAGGGGCGCCACCCGCATGATGCCGCCGCAGCCCTTGCTGGCGTTGATGGGCCGCTCCGGCGTCCCGTACCGGCGGCCATCCCCCCGGCTGTACGCCGCGATGGCGGAGAGGCAGGTATTTCCCGGCGCCCGGAGGGCATAGAGCTCCGGTACGTCCAGAAGCCAGGACCCGCCCGTCTTCCGGGGCCCGTCCCCCGGCTCCCGTCCCTGCTCCCAAGAGAGGTTCTGGGTCCGCAGCCAATCCTGATAGGCCAGGGCCGCGTAACCGGCGGTGTCCCCGCGGATGCCCCGCAGGGCCGCCCGGGTCTCCCCCACCAGGATGCCGTTGGCGGTGAAGAGCGTCATCTGGGTGTTGTCCGAGATCAGGGCCTTCCCGGTAGCGGCATCCCGGACGTAGTCCCGGATGCCCTCCGGCCCGAAGCGCGCTGTGATCTGCCCTGCGCTCCGGAACTCCACGGGATAGCCCAGGGCATCCCCCGCCGCGCCGCCCAGAAAGCATCCCCAGATGCGGTCCCGAAGGACCTCCTCCCGGGCTCTCAGTTCGTTCTCCATGCCATGCTCCTCCCTCCGTATCTTTCCCCCAGGGTACACTATCCGCCCCTCCCTGTCAAAGGGAAATGCCCCAAGGACTTGACTTTCTTTGGAAAATGGAGGATAATGGAAGCGGAACATCTTACGATGGGAGGAATGCCTCATGCTGCAGCTGACGGAGACCCCGCTCTTCCGGGGGATGACCGAGGCGGAAATCCGCGGTCTTCTGGCCTGTCTCTCCGCCGGAGAACGGCGCTACGCCCGGGGCGAGCGCATCCTGACGGCCGGGGACCCCTGCCCCTGGATGGGCCTGGTGCTCTCTGGCCGGGTCCTGGTGGAACTCAGCGACGCCTGGGGAAACGACAGCGTCCTGGGAGCCGCCGGAGAGGGCGAGGTCTTTGCCGAGGCCTACGCCTGCGCCCCGGGGGAACCCCTTCTCGTGAATGTCACCGCCAGCGAAGAGAGCACGGTGCTGCTCCTGGACGCCGGACGCCTCCTCTCCCCCTGCGAGAGCGTCTGCTCCGGCCACGCCCTGCTGCTGCGGCGGCTGCTGGCCCTCTGTGCCCGGAAGAACCTGCAGCTCTCCCAGCGGGCGCTGCACACGGCCCCCAAGACCATCCGGGGCCGGCTCATGAGCTACCTCTCGGAGTGTGCCGTCCGCAGCGGCAGCTCCAGCTTCGACATCCCCTATGACCGCCGCCAGCTGGCGGGCTACCTGGGGGTGGAGCGCAGCGCCCTCTGCGCCGAGCTCTCCCGGATGTGCCGGGACGGGCTCATCCTCTACGGCAAGCGGCGCTTCACCCTGGTCACGGACCTGGATGACTGAAAGGACCGGACGGCTCCCGCCGTCCGGTCCCGCGTTTTCCGGGCTCAGACATCCGTCCGGCTCTCCCGGATGGCATCCTTCACCGCCTTTTTCACCACGAGGTACAGCACGCCGAAAAGCGCCGCCGCCTCCAAAAGGACCAGGATCGCGTCCATAGGATCTCCTCCTTACATTTAACAACTAACAGCATTTAACACTCAGCTTTCCGTGCAGCTCCCGCCCTCCCGGAGCCTGCCCGCCCTGGCCAGCAGCAGCAAGGCCCGGAAGCTGGTGGAGAGCATCTCCTGCAGCCGCTCCTGGGAGAAGCGGGCGCCTCCGGCGCAGAGGGTCCCCAGGCCGAAGGTATAGATCCACATGTGCTCAAAAAGCAGCCGCGCATCCTCATCGCTGAGGGCGTAGTCCCGGCGGATGGCCGCCACGCAGTGCTCCGCCATGGGCCCCAGCTCCCCGAAGACATCGGCAAAGCTGGCAGCTTCCCGGCTGCCGTTCACGAAGAGCAGCTGATAGAGCCTGGGCTCCTCCTGGGCAAAGAGCAGCATCTGCACACCTGCCCGCTTGAACTCCGGCACGTCCGCCGGCGCCCGGTCCGCGTAGGACGCAAAGCGCGCCATGGCGGCGGCCCGGACCTCCTGCCGCAGCTCATCCATCCCCTGAAAGACAGTGAAGATGGGCCGGGCGGAGCTTCCCAGGCGCTCCCCCAGGTTCCGGGCGGTCAGCGCCTCCGGTCCCCGGCGGCTCACAAGGTCCAGCGCGGCCTCCACGATCTCCCGGCGCGCGAACTTCGGCTTCGGCGGCATGGCGATCCCTCCTGACAGGCGTTTTTTGTTTAAAATCGTCAGATTCAAAACATCAGTTTTATTATAATCCCATTTCCCCTCCCTGTCAAGGCAAGATCCGCCCCCTCGCGGCGGCCCCCTCCGCGTTTCTCCCCATTGCGAACGCCGCTCCGGGATGCTACACTGAAAGCGCCGCAGAATCGAAAGAATGAACACATTCCCCCCGGTTCCGCCCCTATCCTTCCGGGGCGGAAAGGCGTATCCTAAGGGGGAAAGAACGAGGTGAGCCTATGCTGCGCATGGAGATCGCGCTTTTCCTGGTGATGGCCTTCGTGGCCGCCATCTACTACTCCGCCGGATGGCGGCATACCCCCCTGCACCGGACCTTTGCGGTGCTGCCGGGAACGGTGCTGGTGCACCTTCTCTTCGACGCCGCCACCCTCTACACCGTGAACCATCCGGATGCCGTCCCCCGCTTCTGGAACGACACCCTGCACCGCCTCTTCATCGGCACCATGGTGCTGGTGGTCTACCTCTTCTACCAGTACATCGCCATCCTGGTGTCGGAGGCCAGCGGCCAGCCCCGGCGGCTGGACCGGGCCGCCCGGGCCTTCCTGGTCCTGGCGGAGCTGGGGGCGCTGCTCCTCCCCGTCCACTACGCCGTGACGCCCCAGGGCAACTACTCCGACGGCATCCACGCCAACGTCTGCTATGTGAGCGTGGGCTTCTACCTTCTCCTCTGCGTCCTGCTCCTCTGGAAGTACTGGCGCCAGCTGGACCGCCGGCAGCGCAGCGCCATCGGCGCGGCGATGCTCATCGAGCTCAGCGTCTGCGCGCTGCAGGGCTTCCACCCCACATGGCTCATCAGCGGCATGGGCATCTCCCTCATGACCCTCTCCTTCTACCTGACGCTGGAGAACCCGGAGATCCTCCGCTCGGAGCTGGTGGAGCAGAAAATGTCCATGCTCTACCTCAAGAGCCAGGTGAACCCCCACTTCCTCTACAACACCCTAGACACCATCCGCATCCAGGCCCAGCTCAACGGGGACAAGCAGGTGGCGGACCTTCTGATGCGCCTGGTGGACTTCTTCCGCCTCAGCGTGAAGGTGGACCGCCCCATGGTGACCCTGGACGACGAGCTGGAGCTGCTGGAGGCCTACATGGACCTCATGTGCTGCCGCTATCCGGAGCTTCACTGCGCGTATGACATCGACCCGGACCTGGGCGGGGCCCAGGTGCCGAACTTCATCCTGCAGCCCATCGTGGAGAACAGTCTCCTCCACGGCCTGCGGAACAAGGGCTACCGGGGGGAGGTCACCATCTCCGCCCAAAAGGTCCCCCAGGGCATGGAGATCGCCGTCCGGGACAGCGGCAGCGGCTTCGCCCCCGGGAAGAAGGCCGCCATCGACGAGATGCTCCGCAGCCATGCCCGGCAGGCCCCCAAGCTCACCGGCAGCAGCATCGGCATCCTGAATGTCCAGAAGCGGGTCAAGCTGCTCTGCGGCCGGGACTACGGCCTGTCCTACACCGAAAACGAGACCGGCGGCGTCACGGCCCACATCCTGCTGCCGCTGGGGAAGGAGAACACATGAGAAAGCTCCGCGTCCTGCTGGTGGACGACGAGATCATCATCCGGGAGGGCTTCAAGCGCCTCTTCGACTGGGACGCCCACGACTGTGAAGTGGCGGGCGAGGCTGCCGACGGCATGGAGGCCCTCTCCCGCATCGACATGCTGGACCCGGACCTCGTCATCATGGACATCAACATCCCCATCCTGAACGGCCTGAAGGTCATCCAGCTCAGCCGCATCAAGCACCCGGACACGGCCTTCATCATCGTCTCCGGCTACGATGACTTCTCCTACTGCCGGGAGGCCCTGCGCCTGCAGATCACGGACTACATCCTGAAGCCCGTGAACTACGAGGAGTTCGGCGCCTGCATCGACCGGCTGAAGATCTCCCTCTTCCAGCGCAGCCGCAGCCGGGAGAGCGCCTCCGCCGAGGAGGAACGGCCCATCGTGGGCATCACCCGCTATCTCCAGGAGCACCTGGCGGAGGACATCAGCCTCAGCATCCTGGCGGAGGAGTTCCACCTCAGTGGGCAGTATATCAGCCAGCTCTTCAAAAGCGAGATCGGCGTGAACTTCCTCAGCTACCTCACCGGCATCCGGATGGAGAAGGCCAAGCAGCTCCTGCTTGCCACCGCCCTGCCCATTGCCGAGATCTCGGCCCAGTCCGGCTACGGGGACTACCGGGTCTTCACCAAGGTCTTCAAGAAATCCGAGGGCGTCACCCCCTCCCAATACCGCCGGGACTTCCTGGAAAACGCCTGACACGCGCCAAAGAGCCCCCATGGCATCCGCCGTGGGGGCTCTTTCTCATTCCTCCCCAAGACCCTCCGGGGTCCCAAGGATGCTCTTCACCAGCCGCACCCAGCCCTCCGGCCGGCAGGCCAGCAGCTCCTCATGCTGCAGGTCCTGGGGATAGATCACCGGGTCCCGGAAGTGCTTTCGGTAGCGGGCCAGATACTTCTTCCCCATCCTCTCGGCGTAGAAGACATGGATGGTGGTGCCGGGGACGGAGATGCCCTCCGGCAGGGGCGTCACCAGGTCGGAGTAGAACTGGTTCTCACAGCTCCGCCGGGTCACATAGGGCCTTGCCCCGCCGAACATCCCCAGAAAGGCGTCCAGATACTCCGGCATGGCCTGGCGGAACTTCTCCATCTGTTTCTGGAGGAAGCGGGCGGAGAACCGCCCGTCCCGCACCAGAGGATAGAAGAGGGGCATCATCAGCTTCGTCTCCAGCTTGGCAAGGAGCGGCGGCGCCTGGTCCAGGTCGGAGCTCCCCAGGATACCGTGGTCCATGCGGATCCTCCCCCGCGCCGCCAGCAGCCCCACGAAGGACCCGCCCAGGGAGCAGCCGTAGGCCCCCCGGATGTGTCCGCCGCAGCGGGCCAGGAGGTAGTCCTCGATCTTCTCCGTCTCCTCCCGCATGGTGGGGAACTCTGTCGCCTCCGTCTCGTCAAAGCCGTCGTAGCTCACGGCCAGGACCCGGTAGTCCTGTGCCAGGGCCGGGATCACATGGCCGAAATTCCCCTTCCAGTGGCAGCAGGTCCCCGGCAGCAGCAACAGCACCGGACGGTCCTTCTCTCCGAACGCATAGGCCTTCATGGGCTCCCCTCCTCAGCGGTTGCGGCGGTAGCCGGCCTCGTCCACATACTCCGGATGCTGCCGGAGATACGGGTCCCGGTCGCCGCAGATGGTATAGTCACACTTGTCCCCGTTGCCGCAGGTGGTGGTGCGCACCAGCTTCGCCCGGATGAGTGCCATCCCGGTGTAATCCACATTGCAGAGGGCGGGCAGCACCTCCAGAAGGCCAAACTTCTTGGCAAAGTCCGCCGTGGGGCAGGCGGTGAACTCATAGTAGATGGGCTCTCCCGCCGCCTGCGGCCGGACGTGCATCTCATAGTCATGCCAGCGGTCGCACTTTTTCTTGGACGCCGCAAAGGCCCGGTACAGGAGCCTGCGCCAGAAGGGCCGGTTCACGTCCACGAAGCGGAGCCGCCGGAAGGCGGGCAGAAAGAGCTCCCCCTCCATGGCCTCGATCTCCGCGAGACTGGTCACCTCCCGGCAGACGGCGTAGTAGCACATCAGGGCGGCGCAGTCATAGGTGCCGCCGGGGCCGTTGTGAAAGTTCTTGCTGCCGCCCAGGTCCGTCCGCCACTGGGACAGGCAGTCCACATACTTCCGCTGCACCGCCTCCCAGACGGCCTCCCGCTCCCCCTCCGGGTAGTGGCAGGCAATGGCCCCCTGGATCTGTGCCTTGCAGCCCTTGGAATAGACCACGTGGCACGTCCGGTCAATGGGCAGGTCCTTCTCTCTCATCCTCGTTTCCTCCCGCGTATTTTTTGGTTAGTTTCTGCTAACTGTTCCACCGGAAAAAAGCCGCCCTGCGGCTCATTCCTCCCCGAAGAGCTCCCGGCAGGCGCCCCGGACCAGGGTCTCCAGCACCTTGGGGTATTGCTCCCCGATCTGCTCCCGGTGGGAGACGGTCAGCACCAGTCCCCGGACGGTGGCGGCGGCCAGCTCCGTGCCGCCCCTGGGGGAAAGGCCGCTCTCCTCCAGCAGGGCACGGATGTGGGTCTCGTCGTCGTGGTAGTGCTCCGCCTTCAGCCGGGGCGGCAGGCGGCGCAGAAGATCCGCGGCGTCCGCCTCCAGAAAGCGCATGGCCCCAGTCTCCGAGAGGCAGCGGCAGGCGGCCAGCAGCGTCTCCGCCGCGCAGTCCTCCGGCGGCAGGTCCCGCCCGGCCTCCAGTGTGTCCCGCGCCACCTGATAGACCTCCGTGTGGATGTCCTCCAGCACCGCGAGAAACAGCATCTCCTTGGATTCAAAGTACTTATAGAAGGAGCCCTTGGAGATGCCGGCAGCCTCCGTCAGCTGCTCTACCGAGGTCTTGCGCATCCCAACGGTGACGGCGCGGCGCCGTCCCTCCGCCAGCAGGCTCTGCCGGATGAGGGCGTTCTCCTCCTGGGAAAAGGCCATCCGCGTCTCCCTCCCTCCGTGGTTTTGACCGCTTTCACCGATCTGGTCATAGGATAGCACAGCCTGCTGGGAAACGCAACCGCCCCGGGGAAAAATCTGCCCCCAAAGGGAAGCGCCGCCCCTCCGGGCGGCGCTTGGCGGGTACTCTTTTTATGCCTGGGGCTTCTCAAAGACCCCGGCCGCCTCCTGCAGCAGCTCCCGGATGGGCAGGTGCTGGGGGCAGACCTTCTCGCACTTGCCGCACTGCAGGCAGTCGGAAGCCCGGCGGCCCGGGGCGGTGCAGACGTTGTGGTAGTAGTAGTCAGCGTTCCAGTCCTTGTGGAGCTCCTTGGCGTTCCGGGCGGCGAAGATGTCCGGGATGGCGATGTGCTGGGGACATCCGTCGGTGCAGTAGCGGCAGGCGGTGCAGGGGATGAGGTTCTTGCTGTGGAAGATGGCCTGGACCTTCTCCACTGCCGCCCGCTCGGTCTCGTTCAGGGGCTGGAAGTCCTTCATGAAGGCCAGGTTGTCCTCCACCTGCTCCAGGGTGCTCATGCCGGAGAGCACCATCAGCATCCCGGGGAATCCCGCGGCGAAGCGGATGGCATAGCTGGCGGGGCTGCCGCCGTGGAGGGCATCCAGCACGGCCCTGGCCTCCTCGGGAAGGTTCACCAGGTTCCCGCCCTTCACCGGCTCCATGACGATGACGGGCTTGCCGTACTTCCGGCAGACCTCGTAGCAGCGGCGGCTCTGGACGGCGGGGTCCTCATAGTCGAGATAGTTGAACTGGATCTGCACCACCTCCACCTCCGGGTGGTCGGTGAGGATCTTTTCCAGCATCTCGGCGGAGTCGTGGAAGGAGATGCCCACGTGCCGGACCTTGCCCTCGGCCTTCAGCTCCTGGGCGATCTCATAGGCGTGACATTCCTGGAAATGGGGGTAGTTCCCGGCCCCCTGGGCGTGCATCAGGTAGAAATCGAAATAGTCCACCCCGCAGGCCTCCAGCTGGCTCTCAAAGAAGGGCCGGATGTCCTCCTCCGTCTGAAAGAAGTTGGCGGTGAGCTTGTTGGTCAGGATGTACTTCTCCCGGGGATAGCGGCTGGTGAGGCAGGTCTTCAGCGCCCGCTCGCTCTTGCCCTGCAGGTAGCCGTGGGCGGTGTCGAAGTAGTTGAAGCCCGCCTCCAGAAAGGCGTCCACCATCTTCGTGGTCTGGGGGATGTCCACTTCCTCCCCCGCCATGGGCAGGCGCATAAAGCCAAAGCCGAAGTTCTTCTGGATCCGATCCATGTTTTTCGCTCCCTTTCGTATCCCGGCCCCAGGGATGGGGCCGCAGTCTTTTCTTTATTGTAGCAAGTCCCCACCGGCCCCGGTCAAGTCCTTTTCCTAAAAATTCACAGTCCGTCCACGAAAGACATCCCCGGGGAGCCGCAGCTCCCCGGGAATGTCCCGCTTATCCCGTCAGCACCACGGCGTGGATGGCCTCGATGAGGTCCACCGCCTGGCTGCGCTTCACATAGGCCACGGTCTCCCCATCCAGGGCAGCGAGGCAGTGGTCCCCGTCATAGCGGGTGAGGGTCAGGCTCAGACTGGGGATGTCCTCCCGGTCCAGCTTCGCCGTGAGACGGATCTCCTCCCTGCCGGAGGCCGTCCGGTCCGTAAAGTCCGTGGCCCGGAGGGAGTTGACGGCGTTCTCCAGGTCCGTCCCGTCGAACTCCTCCCCCTGATAGTACCACTTCCCGTCCTCGTCCTCGCTCTCGGGGAGCGCATGGGTCAGGGTGTAGGTCTCCCCCTCCAGGGTCACGGTGAGCTCCGTCACCTGGGAGAGGGAGGCGGTAAAGAGCTTCTGGTGGCGGAGATCGTCATAGGACGCCGCCGCCAGGGTCTCATAGTCCTCCTGGGGGATCTCGTAGACGATGCGGGAATCCCCCACCCGAAGGTAGGCGGTGACCGCCTCATAGTCCCCGGTCTCCTCCGCCGCCTGGAGCTCCGCCTGGTCCCGGCCCAGATGGACGGTGAAGCTCTCGTCCCCGTCCTCCCCGGCATAGCGGACCGTGACGCTGAGCTCCGGCGTCTCCAGGCCATAGGCCAGCAGCTCCTCCGCCGTGGCGTTGTAGGTGACATAATCCGTGAGCGTCAGGCCCGAGAGGGTATCCAGGTAGTTTGTCACCCGGTCCGTGTCCAGGGGCCGGCCGTCTGAAAAGTAGACGTCGCTGCCGCAGACGCTGACGCCGTCCTCGTCATAGACCGCCGTGTAGTCGGCGGCGCCGGAGAACGTGATCTCCTCCGCCTGGGCGACGGCGGGGATGCTGTCGTCCAGGATCAGGTCCCGGAGCACGGCGTCAAACTCCTCCATGGGGTCGTGGGTCACGAGGTAGACCTTCCCGTCCCCCAGGGAGAGGTAGCGCTGGGCGTCCAGCTGGCTGTAGTCCCCCAGGGTCAGGGTATAGGTCCCGCTCTCCGTCCCGACGGTGACGCTGCCCGCCGGGTCGCTGAGGCCGTACTGCCCCAGGTCCCGGGCATCCTCAATGGTGAAGGCCGCCCCCAGCTCCTCCAGGGGCTCCAGCAGGGTCGTCAGCTTCTCCCCGTCCACGGGGAACGCCTCGTCGCCCTCATAGACCCAGCCGTCCCCCTCCCGGCGGAAGGCGAAGCTGCCGCTCTCATTGGTCCAGGCCAGGGAGGTAACGCTCTCCGGATCGATGGCAAGGATGGTCTCGCCGCTCTCCCGGACCGCCTCCTGCCGGGCCTGGCGGCGGCTCAGGAGGAACACCGTCAGGCAGAGCGCCGCAAGCAACGCCAGCAGGATCGCGAGCTTTGTGGTCTTACGCATCCCTCTTTCTCCTCCTTTCCACCACCGTGAAGATGCCGTAGAGCAGGAAGGCCCCCGGCAGCACCCCGATCAGCAGGGTCTTCAGCCTGGCGGCGGAGGACTCGCTGATGGTGAGATAGGTATAGCTGAGGCTCTTGCTGCGGATGGCCAGGGTGTCGCTCTCGCCCATGAGCTCCGAGAGGGCGTTCATGGTGAAGTTCAGGTTGGCACCGGAGGAGTAGTCGTTGTAGGCGTCCTCCAGGAAGTAGCCGGAGGCCACCCAGACCATCTCCCCGCCGCCGTCCGTCCCGATGCGCACCGCCAGGGCGAAGGGTCCGCTGCTGTCGCCGTCCTCCCGCTCATAGGTGGTGATGGCGTAGCCCGCCGCCTTGCTGTAGGCGGTGTCCGACGTGGTGAGAAGCTCCGTCACGTCGGCGCTGCCCGTCACCCGGAGACCCTGGGCCGCCGGCGCGGTGACATAGTAGCCCTCGCTGAGCAGGGGATCGGTGATGCCGCTGCTCTGGATCTCCGGCAGCAGCAGGTAGGGATAGCCCACGTAGTACTGGCTGTCCTCCTCGATGACCATGCCCTCCTCCGCCTCCACGCCGTAGTCCGCCAGGAGGGAGAGCAGGTTCGGGAGGGTCCCGTCCTTCACGGGGCCGGCAAAGACCAGCAGCTTTCCGCCGCTTGCGAGATACGCCGCGAGGATGTCCCTCTCCCGGGAGGAGAGGTCGCTGGCCGGGGAGTAGAGCAGCACCGCGTCCGCCTCCTCCGGCACGGCGTCCTCCTTCAGGAGGGAGAGGGCCGTGCACTCGATGTTCTCCTTGGTCAGCTGGGTCTGGAAGCCCTCCGGCAGCTCCGCCTCGCCGTGGCCCTCCAGCACATAGAGCTGGGGCAGGTCGTCGCTGACCACATAGGCGATGGCGGAGGTGATGAGCCCCTCGCCGTCAAAGGAGTAGCTGTAGCTATAGGTGCTGTAGTCCACCTCCGCCGGATAGAGCTCGGTGTAGCCGATGTAGCGGCTCTTCTCCCCGCTGACCACCACGAGGCTGTTGTTCTCCACGGTCCCGTCGGTATACTGGGCGGCAAAGGTGGGATAGACGTCGGGGTTCTTCTTCTCCACCGTCAGGCGGTCGGAGAGGCTCTCGTACTTTGCAAGCAGGTTCTCCAGCACGCTGTCCTCCTGCCCCGCCTGCACGATCCAGTAGACCGTCACATCCTTCGTGACGGCCCCTACGGAGGCTTTCGTGGCGCTGGTGACGGAGTAGAGCTGGGCGGCGCTGATGTCCTGCCGGGTCAGGCTCTTGGGCAGCAGGCCGCAGAGCGCGTTCACCGCCGCCAGGATGGCCAGCACCAGGGCCGTCACCGCCAGGGAGTAGGACCCGCCCCGGGTGGCGACGCGGTTCCCCGCCGCCGGATGGGATTTTGGCTGCTTCATCAGTTATACCTCCTCTTCTCCAGGGACATCACGGTGAGGAACAGGAAAAAGACGATGACAGAGCCGTAGAACACCACGCTGGTCCAGTCGAAGATCCCGTTCACAAAGGGATAGAAGCGCTCGAAGAGGGAAAGCTTCTCCATCAGCGTCGGCAGCAGTCCCTCCAGCTTCGCGGCGTCGATGAGATAGACCGCCAGGGCCGCCAGGGCGCAGACGCCTCCCACGCCCCAGGCGAGGGCGGCATTCCGGGTCAATGCCCGGATGAGGAGCGCCAGCAGCAGCGCCGTGACCCCCAGGGCCAGCAGGGACCCCAGCGCCGTGGCCGAGACCTGCTCGGCAAGGCTCACGCTGTAGTAGTTCAGAAGGAAGGCCGCGATGGCGATGCCCGCCGCGAAGCCCTGACTCTCCGTCAGGGAGGAGACGAAGATCCCCGCGGCGATGAGGGCCGCCCCCAGCAGCAGGAAGGCGAGCAAAGACCCATAGGCGCTGGGGAGATACACCTCCCCGTAAAGGGAGAAGAGCAGGGGGTAGGCGGAGATGAAGACCATGGGCACCAGGAAGACCGTCACCAGGGCCAGATACTTCCCCGCCACGATGTCCCAGGTCCCCAGGGGCAGGGAGTAGAGGAGCTGATCCGTCTTCTGCCTGCGCTCCTCGGCAAAGCTCCGCATGGTCAGGACCGGCACGATGACCACGAGCCCGATGCAGACGAACTGCAGCACATACTCAAAGTTGGCCACCGCCGCCTGGATGTTGTAGATCATGGCGCCCACCCCTACAAAGACCAGCAGGAAGGCGCAGAAAAGGTACGCCGCGAGACCGTGGAAGGCCCCCCGCAGCTCATGCTGAAAGATCGCTCTCATGCCTCATCCTCCTCCGTCTCCGGCGTGCGCTCCGCTCCGCCGTCCTCCGGCGCCGCCGTCTGCTCCGTCAGCTCCAGGAAAACGTCCTCCAGGCTGGCCTTCCGCCGCCGGAGCTCCAGCACCGGCACTCCCTTGGCGGCAAAGGCCAGGGTCAGCGCCCCGCAGACCGCCTCGCTCTCCGCCCCTTCCCGGAAGCGGAGCTCCCCGGTCAGGACGCCGTCCTCCGCCGCCGGAAGATCCCATCCGGCAAGCCCCGGGACCGAGGCCAGGACCGCCTCCGCCGTCTCCCGGTCCGTCCGCACCCGGAAGAGGGCGGACTGCTCCGCGCGCATCCGCTTTTCCAGAGCCTCCGGCGTGTCGAAGGCCACCAGCTTCCCCCGGGAGAGGATCAGCACCTGCTGGCAGAGGGTCTGGACCTCCGAGAGGATGTGGGAGCTGAGGATCACCGTGTGGCGCTCCCCCAGATCCCGGATCAGCTGCCGGATCTCGATGATCTGCAGGGGGTCCAGGCCCACGGTGGGCTCATCCAGGATGATGACCTTCGGCTCCCCCAGCAGGGCCTGGGCGATGCCCACCCGCTGGCGGTAGCCCTTGGAGAGGGTGCCGATGAGCTGGTGCCGCACCGGCGGCAGCCCCGTCCGCTCCACGGCGTCCTCCACCTGGCGGCGGAGCTCCGCCCCCCGGAGGCCCTTGGCCGCCCCCACGAACTGCAGGTACTCCTCCGGCGTCTCCCCCAGGTAAAGGGGCGGCTGCTCCGGGAGATAGCCCAGCAGGTGCTTGGCCTTCCTGGGCTCCTCCAGGATGTCAAAGCCGCCGATGCGGACCGTCCCCTCCGTGGGGGAGAGGCAGCCGGTCATGATATTCATGGTGGTGGATTTTCCGGCGCCGTTGGGTCCCAGCAGCCCGTAAACATGCCCGTCCCCGAACGTGAAGGACAGGTCGTCCACGGCGGTGAGATCCCCGTAGCGCTTGCTCAGGTGGGAAACCTGGATCATTGGGTGGCCTCCTTGCTTTTCAGATTCCCGCTCATTCTAGGGGGGAAAGCTGAAACGATCCTGAAATTCCCGAAGATGCCCCAGGGCTTCCAAGTTCTTCTTGATTTTTTAAAAAGTCTTGCCATAATAGAGAGTATCACCTTTTTGAAAGGGCCCGTCCTGCCGCACCGGCATGCCGCCATCGGCTCCGGCGGTGCGAGTTCTCCGCCATCATGCGGACACCTGCGAGGAACATCATGGATTTTCACACACCTGAGCAGCTTCTTGCCTTCCTCCGCGCAGCGGAGACCGCCGCCCGCGCCGGGAAGGACCGCTTCCTCTGCCCCGTCTGCCGGAAGGAAGCCAGCATCGCCCCCGCCCCCTTTGGCTGGACCGCCAACTGCCCTGTCTGCGGCATCACCGCCCCTGTGGATCTCTGACGCCGCCCCGGCCATTCCCGCCCCCAGAAAGACCCTGCGGCCGCTTCCGGCCGCAGGGTCTTTTCCTGCCGTCAGGCACCGCCTCCCCGCCCGGGGCATACCACGGGGCAGCGATCCATGATCTTCATAAGGGGGAGAGAGCTATGAATTACTATACCGGGACCTGCCGGGGCGGCAGCTGCCAGCCGGACGCCTGCGGCACCTATGTGACCATCCAGGGCCCCGCAGGCCCCACAGGGCCGGAGGGTCCCCGGGGCGAGCAGGGCATCCAGGGCGAGCAGGGTCCCATGGGACCCCGGGGCGTCAAGGGAGAGCAGGGCTGCCCCGGTCCCGCCGGTCCCCGGGGCGCGGTGGGGCCTATGGGCCCGCGGGGCCCCCAGGGCGTGCGGGGGGATACCGGTCCCAAGGGCGACCCCGGCAGCATGGGACTGCAGGGGGTCCGGGGCGATCCCGGTCCCATCGGGCCCAAGGGAGACCGGGGGCCTGCCGGTCCCAAGTGCGATCCCGGCCCCCAGGGGCCCATCGGTCCCCGGGGCGAGCGGGGCGAAAAGGGGGAACGGGGCCCGGTGGGCGAACAGGGTCCCATCGGGGAGCAGGGCATCCAGGGGGAGATCGGCCCCCAGGGCGTCCAGGGGGACCGGGGCTGCCCGGGACCCCAGGGCGAACAGGGTCCTCAGGGTCCCCAAGGTGAAAAGGGCGACACCGGTGAGCGAGGCGAGCAGGGCATCCAGGGCCCCAAGGGCGACACCGGACCCCAGGGTCCCCAGGGTGAGAAGGGTGACACCGGCGAGAAAGGTGAGCAGGGCATCCAGGGCCCCAAAGGCGACACCGGCCCTCAGGGCCCCCAGGGTGAGAAGGGCGACACCGGCGAGCGAGGCCAGCAGGGCATCCAGGGCGAGACCGGCGAAACGCCGGTCATCACCGTGGCGGAGGAGACGCCCCTCAGCTACCGGCTGCACTTTGCCGCCGGCGGCCAGGAGCTGACCACGCCCAACCTCTTCGCCCCCGTTACGGAGTACCACGCGGACCTCTCCGCCGTGGGCAGCGAGCTGGTGATCCCGCTGAAGGACCTGACCCTGACCTATCAGACCACCTCCGCCACCGCCCTGCGCATCACCATGGCGCCCAGGGACGCCGCCGCGCCGGTGCTGGTGGACCTGCGGCGGACCTCCATCTACAACGGCAGCACCGTGGAGACCAGCACCCTCAACGGTACCTCCGTCTCCAGCCGCACCGTGGTGGATGAGATTGTCTACACCAACTCCCAGGAGACCCACCAAATGGTCCTCCGGCAGCAGGACCCGGTCAGCAAGCTCTGGTCTCTCTGCGAGATCCGTTCCTTCCTCTCCGCCGGAGGCGCCCGCTGCTCCCTGCGCATCCAGTGGAGCGAGTACGACGTGAGCTACGCGCCCCCCGCTCCCTGACTCACCGCGTGAAAGAGCCCCCGGCGGACGATCGTCCGCCGGGGGCTCACCCTCTTCCCGCCGCTCCGCTCTCAGACGCCGGGAAGCAGCATCACCCTTCCGCACCCGGTCTCAGCGGACCATAATAGTAGCTGGCCGTGGCCCCGCCGTCGATGAGGAAGGTGGAGCCGCTGATGAAGGCGCCCTTGCCGCTCAGAAGGAGTTCCGCCACATTCGCCACCTCATCCGCCGTACCGGGACGGCCGGCAGGGCATCTGGCAAACATATCCTGATAAAACTCCCCCCGGGGGCCGTTGAACTCGTCCATCGCCAGGGGCGTGACGATGATGCCGGGGGCGATGGCGTTGAGCCGCGCGCCCCGCCGGCACCACTCCACCGCCTGGGCCATGACCCGCTTCTCGTTGCAGCGCTTGGCCAGCTGATAGGCGTGGAGGGTGTCCCGGATGTTCTCCGGCCGCAAAAAGTCGAGAGAAAGCAGCTCCTCCGCAGGCGCCGTGGCGAGCTGGGCATCCTGCTCCGCCGTCAGGGCAGGCATCCGCCAGCCGGACTGGCTGGAGATGGTGACGCCCACGCCGCCCTCGGCGATGACCCTGCCCACTTCCTCCAGCAGCACCGCCGTGCCGTAGAGATCCACCTTCAGGATCGCCTCGATGGGGGCCTGACTGGGGGACACCCCCGCGGCGTTCACCAGCATCTGGATGGGACCGTACTTCTGCCCCTCGTCCAGGAAGTGTCGGATGGATCCCCGACTGGAGAGGTCCATCTCCACCGGCACCACGTCAAAGCCCGCCTCGTTCATGGTCCTGGCGGCGGCCTGCGCGTTTTCGATCTTCCTGTCGCCCACGACGATCTTCATCCCCGTGCCCATCCGGCGGGCGATGGCCGTGCCGATCTGTCCGGCGCCGGCCCAAAGCATGACGTTTTTCATTTTTCCACCTCCCGGACCCACTGCTCCAGCGCGGCTCTCGCGCTGTCCACGCCGCTCCCGTAAAGGGCAAGGCCCTTCGTGACCGCCGCCCCCGGGGCGGCTTTCTGAATGTCCTGCACCGTCCGGGAAAGACCGCTGCCCTCATGGGTGCAGAAGGGATGGATGGTCTTGCCGGTGAGATCGTAGTGCTCCAGGAAGGTGTAGACCGCCATGGGCATCGTGCCCCAGTAGTTGGGATAGCCCAGATAGATCTCATCATAGACATCCAGATCCTCGGGCAGGTCCCGGACCTCCGGACGGGCCTTCCTCTGCAGATTGGCCTTCGCCTCAGCGATGCAGGTCTGGTAGTCTTCCGAATAGGGCTGAGCCTGCTGGATCTTGTAAAGCTCACCGCCGGTCAGGTCCGCCAGCATTTCGGCGGCCTTCTCCGTGTTGCCGACGGCGATGCGGCGGTACGCGCCGCCGAAGTAGTTCTCTCCCGCGCGGGAATAAAATGCGATCAAAGCAGCCATATCAGGATCTCCTTTTTTCATTTTGTGGTTTTATGGTAGCTGACTTTCGCCCCGCAATCAATTCCGCTTTCGCTCCGTTCGGATAAGAAAAACTGATAGGAAAAGCGCTGCCCCGGCCGGAGCAGCGCGCATGCGTCATTTCTCAAACTGCGCCTTCAGCAGTTCGGCAAACTCCTCCACATAGTAGCCGGAGTTGTCCTTTTTCCAAAAGGCGCAGTAGTTCCGCAGGATGGGCTCTTCGCCCCGCACCAGTGGGATGCGGGCAATGGACGCCCCAGCCGGAGCATCCGTCTCCTCCACCGGGAGGAAGCCCTTGCGCCCGACCACCATCAGTCTCGCCTCCTCCAGATTCTCCGCGTACAGGAACTCCCCCTGAAAGCCGATCACATCGCGGTAGTATTCCTGCTCCGTTTCCCGCTGGGCCGCGGACGCGACCAGAATGCAGGGGAGATCCTTCAGCTCCGGCGGGGAGATCCGCTCCAGCCGGGCAAGCGGACTGCGGGAGGAGACCTCGATGCAGCTGTGGCAGGCAGCCAGGATCAGATTGACATATTCATCGGAGAAGGCCCGCCGCTGGTCGTTGAGGATCAGGTCCGCGTCCTCCGTGCGGAGCAGGCCGTACAGCTCCTCGTGGTTGCCGCAGGTGACCGTCACCTCCACGTCCGGATGCTTCTCGGAAAAGAGTTCCAGCGCTCTGCGGAACTCCGCGCCGGCATAGCCGCGCAGATAGCCGATCCTCAGGGACGCCCGATCCCCCTTTGCGATCCTGGCCGCCTCGCTGCACATCCGTTCATAGTCCGCCGTCAGGATCAGGCTCTTCTGATAGAAATACTTTCCCGCCGGCGTCAGGGCAAAGCTGCGGTTCCTGCGCTCCAGCAGCGGAAAGCCGAGCTCCCGTTCCAGCGCCTGGATCTGCTGGGAGACGGCGGACTGCGAGATGAAATTTTCCTCCGCCGCCGCGGAAAAACTGTTCCGCCGGACAACGGACTGGAAGTATTTGAGCTGCCTCAGCATGACCGCGCCCCCTTCCCTCAACTGCAGTCTCCTGAGAGAATGATACCATACGCACCGCCAGTCTGTCCAGGCCGTGAAAAAAGAACTCCGCTTTTCGATCAGGCATTCGAAAAGCGGAGTTCCTTCTGGTATGCCCGACTGGATTCGAACCAGCGGCCTTTAGAGTCGGAGTCTAACGCTCTATCCAACTGAGCTACGGGCACATATTTGATTGTGGGTTTCTGTAATAGTAGTCAAATAGTAGTCAACAACTAACTATTTTTTCTCTGCCGTTCCCGCAAACGCAGGTGTGGCAATGCTTTGCGCCATATCTCAACTGGAGACGCCTGAAACGTCGGAGTCTGTCACTCTATCCAACTGAGCTACGGGCGCATATGAGCGGCTCCGGGAGGCTCTCCCTGAGCGCACAGGTTATTATAGCAGAGTTTTCCCCCGCTGTAAAGCCCCAATGGGATAAAAATTTTTATTTCCCCCCATTCAAACGATTCCGTCCCATTTCCTTCCGTCAATTCATTGACAGACGGGCCACTTTACGATACAATAAGAATCGCTAAATAATAAACAAACGAAGCGGGCGCCCGCCCGCGGGCTTTGTTTAAGGAGTGATACTTGACCATGAAACGGGAAAACATCTCTGATGCCGTCATCCGCCGCCTCCCCCGTTACTACCGCCACCTCACCGAGCTCTGCGAGCGGGGCACTGTCCGCATCTCCTCCCACCAGCTGGGCCAGGAGATGAACATCACCGCCTCCCAGATCCGCCAGGACCTCAGCTGCTTCGGCGAGTTCGGCCAGCAGGGCTACGGCTACAATGTGGAGGAGCTCCGGGGTGAGATCGGCCACATCCTGGGTGTGGACCACAACCACCACCTCATCGTCATCGGCGCCGGCAACCTGGGCCACGCCCTGCTGCGGAACTTCCCCTTCGCCGCCACCGGCTTCACCGTGGATGCCGCCTTCGACGCCTCCCCCGAGCTGGTGGGCACCAGCATCAACGGCGTCACCGTCCACCCCGCCAGCGAGCTGGAGACCTTCATCCGGGAAAACCCGGTGGACGTGGTGGTCCTGACCATCCCCCAGAACGCCGCCCAGAATACCGCCAACCGCCTCATCGATCTCGGCATCCAGGGCTTCTGGAACTTCACCAATGTGGAGCTCAGCTCCACCCGCCCCAACGTCAAGATCGAGAACATCCACTTCGCGGACAGCCTCCTGACCCTCAGCTACCGGATCGCCAATCCCTGACGGGCCATGAAACGTAGATCCTTCCTCCCGCCGGCGCTCTTCCTGCTGTGCTCCCTCCTGGTGATCGCAGCGGCGGCCGCCGGCGGCGACGCTTCCGACCCCCTGGTCTCCCGCTCCCTCCTCCAGGGTGCCTTCTCCCAGACCGTGGAGAGCCGCCTGGACTCCGCCCTGACGGCCTCCGACGCCGCCCTGAAGGCCCATGCCGACAGCGGGACCTCGTCGGACGCCGTGACCTCCGCCGCGGCGGACACCTGGACCGAGCGCCGCCTGAAAAATGGGGATACCCTCAGCGGCGGCACGGGACTCAATGTCCTGCTCCTGGCCGGCGAGGCCAAGGTCAGCTTCCCCTCCGGCGCCGTAGTGGATGTCACCGAGGGCAAGGAGGTCCCCAGCGGCACCACCCTCGTGAAGGACCACCGCTACCTGGTGGCGGAGGACACCGTGGCCACGGTCACCGTCTCCTCCCGGACGGCGGTGCTGGACTACCTGGGCCTCGGCACCTTCACCCTCTCGGACGCGGTGGACTATAACGCCATGGCCTCCGCCCTGAAGACCATGCACCTCTTCCGGGGCAGCTTCACGGGCTTCGGCCAGGGCTTCGACCTGGAGATGGCTCCCACCCGCATCCAGGCCCTCATCATGTTCCTCCGGGTCCTGGGAGAGGAGGACGCCGCCCTGGCCTACACCGGCCCCGCCCTCCCCTTCACGGACATCCAGCCCGGCTCCAACAGCGCCAAGTACGTGGGCTACGCCTACGCCAAGGGCTATACCAACGGCTACACCGCCACCCTCTGGCGGCCCAACCAGACCGTGAGCCTCAACCAGTACACCGAGTTCCTGCTCCGCGCCCTGGGCTACAGCTCCGTCACCAACACCGACCTCTCGGATACCCTGGACCGCGCCGTCTCCGCCGGTCTCATCAACAGCAAGGAGTCCGCCGCCCTGGCGAAGGTCAGCTTCCTCCGGGCGGAGCTGGTCTACCTCTCCTTCCGCTCGCTGGACGCCACCGTCTCCGGCACCATGGACACCCTCTCCGATACCCTCATCGCCAAGGGCGTCTTCACCTCGGCGGAGGCCCGGGAGGGCCGGGCCCTCGTCAGCGCCAGGCGATTGGGCTGACACCCTTTCCCGCCGGGAGCATACTATGAAGTGGGGCCGGTTCCCCGGCCTACAACTCCATAGGAGGTTCCGGTATGTGTAATAACGGCTTCTTCGGCGGGAACTGCTGCTGGATCATCATCCTCATTCTGCTGATCTGCTGCTGTGGCTGCGGCGGCGGGTGCGGCTGCGGCAATGGCTGCGGCTGCAACAACAACTGCGGCGGCTGCGGCTGCTGACAGCGCCTGACCCCAGCACATCCCATCGCGCCTCAGACGGCCGCCCCGAAGGGCGGCCGTCTTTTCCGTTCCGGCAAGCGGCCCACCGGTCTCTTCTTTCCATTTCCAAAAAACAAAAAAAATCTCCCATTTTAGGAAAACGTTTGCATCGTTAACTGTTCCTTAACTTGCCCCCCCTTCCCGCCCTGTGGTAGGATATAGGTGGAGAGGTATACCTCTCCCCTCCGCGCTGCGGAAATACCACACTTCAGGAGGGTTCCCATTTGTCTCATTCTTCCCGCCCCAAGCCGTTCCTGGCGCCCCGGCTGCCAGCGCGCTTCCTCTCCGTCTTCCGCAAGCCCCTGCGGGAGTCCCTGGTCTCCGTTCTGCCCATCATGGGCATCGTCACCCTGCTCTGCTTCTCCCTGACCCCCGTCTCCAACAACGCCATGATGGCGTTCCTGGTGGGCGGCATCCTGCTGATCTTCGGCATGGGCCTTTTCACCCTGGGCTCCGAGATGTCCATGATCCCCCTGGGCGAGTACGTGGGCAAGGAGATCACCTCCTCCCGCAAGATCTCCGTCATCGTGCTCCTGAGCTTCCTCATCGGCGTGCTCATCACCGTGGCGGAGCCGGACCTGCAGGTCCTGGCGGAGCAGGTGCCCTCCATCCCCAATAACGTCATCATCTGGTCCGTTGCCCTGGGGGTGGGCGTGTTCCTGGTCATCGCCCTTCTGCGCATCCTCTTCGGCATCCCCCTCTCCCGGCTGCTGATCCTCTTTTACCTCATCGTCTTCGGCCTGGCCACCCAGGTCTCGCCGGACTTCTGGGCCATCGCCTTCGATTCCGGCGGCGTCACCACCGGCCCCATGACGGTGCCCTTCATCATGGCCCTGGGCGTGGGCGTCTCCTCCGTCCGTAACGACAAGCACGCCGCGGGGGACAGCTTCGGCCTCGTGGCCCTCTGCTCCATCGGACCCATCCTGACGGTGCTGATCCTGGGCCTCGTCTACCAGCCCGACGGCAGCAGCTACACCCCCGTCACCGTGCCGGACGCCGCCGACACCGTGGAGATGTGGCGGACCTTCACCACTGCCCTGCCCCACTACTTCCGGGAGATCACGGCGGCTCTCGCCCCCATCCTGGCCTTCTTCCTGATCTTCCAGCTCTTCACCCGGCGCATCCCCCGCAAGGAGGTCCGCCGGATGATCGTGGGCTTCGTCTATACCTACCTGGGCCTGGTGTTCTTCCTCACCGGCGTCAACGTGGGCTTCATGCCGGTGGGCAACTTCCTGGGCCAGAGCATCGCCGGGAACTACGCCTGGCTCCTGATCCCCATCGCCATGGTCATCGGCTACTTCATCGTCTCGGCGGAGCCCGCCGTCCACGTGCTGAACCGTCAGGTGGAGGAGATCACCTCCGGCGCCATCCCGGCCTCGGCCATGAATACCGCCCTCTCCGTGGGCGTGGCCCTGTCCCTGGGCCTTGCCATGACCCGGGTCCTCACCGGCATCTCCATCATGTGGCTGCTGGTGCCAGGCTATGCCCTCTCCCTGGCACTCTCCTTCAAGGTCCCCAAGATCTTCACCTCCATCGCCTTCGACTCCGGCGGCGTGGCCTCCGGTCCCATGACCGCCACCTTCCTCCTGCCCTTCGCCATGGGCGCCTGCACCGCCGTGGGCGGAAACATCGTGACGGACGCCTTCGGCGTCGTGGCCATGGTGGCCATGACGCCCCTGGTCACCATCCAGCTCCTGGGCGTCCTCTATCAGCGCAAGACCCGTCACGCCCACGCAGCTCCCGCTCCCGCGCCTGCCGCGGCGGTGGAAGCCATCATCGAACTGGATTGAAGGAGGTGCCCCACATGAAACGCCTGTACCTGATGATCACCATCACCAACCGGGTGGCCAGCCGCCGCTTCGTGGAGTTCTACCAGCGCTTCGGCGCCTCCCAGATCCTCTCGGCCCTGGGCCGCGGCACCGCCAGCGACGATACCCTCAGCATGCTGGGCCTGGAGGCCACGGAGAAGGCCGCCCTCTTCTCCATCGTCACGCCGGAGAAGCGGGACTTCCTCTTCGACCGCCTGCTGGACACCATGCAGATCACCACCCCCGGCAACGGCATCGCCCTCTCCCTGCCCCTCAGCAGCATCGGCGGCGTCACCGCCCTGCGCTACTTCACCGCCGGCCAGCTCACCGGCGATCCCCTGGAAAGCATCGAAAAGGAGGACCTCCCCATGCAGCAGAACCCTGACTACACCCTCATCGTGGCCATCGCCAACCGGGGCTACACGGACCTTGTCATGGACGCCGCCCGGGAGGCCGGCGCCCCCGGCGGCACCATCCTCCACGCCAAGAGCAGCGGCGCCGACGGCTCCGGCAAATTCTTCGGCATGAGTCTCGCCGAGGAGCGGGAGATGATCTTCCTGGTGGTCCCCACCGGCCAGAAGAATGCTGTCATGCAGTCCATCATGGCCAAGGCCGGCATAGAGAGCAAGGCCCAGTCCCTGGTCTTCTCCCTGGCCCTGGACAGCGTCGCCGGACTCTACAACGTCAATAACCCCATCACCACTTAAAATCATTTCGTCCAAACACACCGAAGAAACCTTTGAGGGAAGCCCTCAGCAATACGAAAGGAGACTCGCCATGGCATTCCTGCTCTTCTGCGCCGCCGCTGCGGCCCTTGTCCAGCTGGCGCTCCTCAGCGCCCCCGCAAAGCACCGCCTCCTGCGCACGCTGCCCCTCCCCCTTCTGGCCTGCCTTCCCCTGGGGGCCGCCCTGCTCACCGCCCTCCGCAAGCCCGCCGTCCCCTACCTGGGCTGGGAGTTCGACGCCGCCCTGTACCTCTGGCTGGCCGGAGCCATCCTGGCCGGATACCTCCTGGCCTGGGGACTCTTCGCCCTCCGCCCCAAGCGCCCGCCCCAGTGACCCGCAAAAAAGCCAGCCCCCCGGGCTGGCTTTTCCTTTTGCTCTTTTCCCCCCGCCGCGCCCCCTGAAAGCCAAACCGCCTTCGGCGGCGAAGGGCCGCTGCGGCGGCAGGACGAGGGACGGGCGCGATCGCTCCGCGCCAGAGCCCCCAGTCAACTGCCTGCTTCTACCGGCGGAACATCTTCCCGCAGGACCAAGGCTCCCTTGTGCAAAGGGAGCTGGCACGGCCAAAGGCCGTGACTGAGGGATTGTCCGAAGTTGATGGACATCAGGGGATGATTTCCACTACGTCCCTCACCTATCCCTTGCAACCGCTGACACAGACGCTCCGCTGGCGTAGGTGGTCGATGGGGCTCTCCCCTCATTCCGTAGGGGCCGATGACCACATCGGCCCGCTGCTTGGCACTGCCTGTGGTGCTCCCCGCAGGGGCCAACGCCCCTGCCCGATGCCCCAAATTTCGGTACAAAATCTAACTGGCCGAAGTCACACCCTAGATACTCCGACCCGCCGCTATGTACCTCCAGCATCACTTCCGTAGGGGCCGGCGTCCCCGACGGCCCGCTGCTTGGCACCACGATAAACCGGTAGGGGCGGGGCTCCGTCCCCGCCCGTTCCCCCCCTGTGGCGGATGGATGCTGCGATCGAACCGTGTCCGGGCCGACCTACGTGTCGGCCCGGACACGGTTCCTCGCGGGACCCGTTCGCGGTCCGACACATACGCCCTCTCACAGCCGCACCTTCACCGGCCGGACGATCCGCAGGCTCTCCGGTGTCACGGCGCACTCCCAGGCTTCCACCCGGACGCCGTGCTCCGCCGCGTGGCGAAGGGCCTCCCCAAAGGCCGGATGGGTCACGTCGTTGGGGGCAAGATCCTTCATCCCCTCCATCTGGATCACGAAGAAGGCCGTGGCCCCCAGCCCCTCCGCCGCGGCTCGCTCCAGCTCCCCCAGATGCCGCACGCCCCGCTCCGTGGGAGCGTCCGGGAAGCGGGCGTGGCCGCCCTCCTCCAGCGTGACGCCCTTCACCTCCACGAGGTGCAGCCCCTGGGGCGTCGTCAGGGCGAAGTCCAGCCGGGACGCCCCATAGCGGTACTCCGGCCGGATGGCCTGGACCTCCGGCAGGAACTTCCCCTCCGCCGCCCACTCGGCGAAGACCCGGTTGGGGGCCTGGGCGTCCATGTTGATAAGAAGGTCCCCCTTCTCCACCGCCACCAGGTCCCAGGCGGTCTTACGGGCGGGATTCCGGGACTTTTCCAGGTAGACAGGAACGCCGGGGCGCAGGAGCTCCGCGCAGCGGCCGGTATTCTTCACGTGGCAGACCACCGTCTCCCCGTCCACGAGAACATGGGCGATGAAGCGGTTGGGCCGGGCGAGAAAGGTCCCCTTTGTGATGTTCTGGTAGCGCATGGCGTGGTCCTCCTGGGCGTTTTCCGCCATTCTACCACAGTCTCCGCCCCGAGAAAAGCGGAAAGCGGATTTTTCCCCCTTGCCAAGGGCGGCACATCCTGCTATAATTCACATTTGTGTGAAAAATGTGATGGGAGGCGGTAGCCATGCCGGGAGGCAAACACGTTCTGGGCCAGGGGAAGAACCGGGTCTTCGGCACCGCCCGGGTGGGCGACCGGGGGCAGATCGTCATCCCCCAGGAGGCCCGGCGCTACTTCGGCATCTCGCCGGGGGACACGCTCTTGATCCTGGGCAACGAGAAAAGCGGTTTGGTGGTCACCAAGCCGGAGGTCCTCCACGAGCTGGCGGACGAGATCTTAGGGAAAGAGGAAGAGAACGATGCAGATGGAAAGCATGTATGAGGCGCTGGGCATCTCCCAGCCCGTTTACGAATACGGCGAGAAAATTTTAGCGGAGCTGCGGCCCCGCTTTGACGACATCGACCAGGTGGCCGAGTACAACCAGGCCAAGGTGGTGGCCGCCATGCAGAAAAACCGGGTCAACGCCACCCACTTCGCCGCCACCACCGGCTACGGCTACGACGACGAGGGCCGGGACAACTTAGAGCGGGTCTACGCGGACGTCTTCCACACGGAGGCGGCCCTGGTGCGGCCCCAGATCACCTGCGGCACCCATGCCCTGGCGGTGGCTCTCAGCGCCAACCTCCTGCCGGGGGACGAGCTCCTCTCCCCCGTGGGCGCCCCCTACGACACCCTGGAGGAGGTCATCGGCATCCGGGAGAGCCGCTGCTCCCTGAAGGAGTACGGCGTCACCTACGCCCAGGCCGACCTGAAAGCCGACGGCAGCTTCGACTATGACTCCATCCGGAAGAAGATCAACGATCGGACGAAGCTCATCACCATCCAGCGCTCCAAGGGTTACGCCACCCGGCCCAGCTTCTCCGTTCAGCAGATCGGCGAGCTCATCGCCTTCTGCAAGCGCGTGAAGCCCGGCGTCAAGGTCATGGTGGACAACTGCTACGGCGAGTTCGTGGAGACCATCGAGCCCTCCGACCTGGGGGCGGACATGGTGGTGGGCAGCCTCATCAAGAACCCTGGCGGCGGCCTCGCCCCCATCGGCGGCTACATCTGCGGCACGCAGGAGTGCGTGGACCGCTGCGCCTTCCGGCTCTCCGCCCCGGGCCTGGGGCAGGAGGTCGGCGCCAACCTGGGCCTCATGCCCGCCTTCTACCAGGGGCTGTTCCTGGCCCCCACGGTGGTCTCCGGCGCGCTGAAGGGGGCCGTCTTCGCGGCGAACCTCTATGAGCGGCTGGGCTTCCCCTGCGTCCCCAACGCCACGGAGTCCCGGCACGACATCATCCAGGCCGTGACCCTGGGGAGCCGGGAGGCCATGGTGGCCTTCTGCCGGGGCATCCAGGCCGCCGCTCCCGTGGACAGCTACGTGACCCCGGAGCCCTGGGCCATGCCCGGCTACGACAGCGACGTCATCATGGCCGCCGGCGCCTTCATCCAGGGCAGCTCCATCGAGCTCTCGGCGGACGGCCCCATCCGTCCCCCCTACGCCGTCTACTTCCAGGGCGGCCTCACCTGGTACCACGCGAAGCTGGGCATCCTCATGAGCCTGCAGAAGCTCCTGGACGCCGGTCTCGCCCAGCTCCCCTGATCTCCCCAAAAACTATCTTACAATTTAGGAGGAACTTCCCCCATGTGGTTTTGGCTCTCCCTCATTACGCTGCTCTGCTGGAGCGGCAGCGACCTCTTCTCCAAGATCGGCTGCCGGGACGCGGACGACAAGCTCTCCCACCTGAAAATGGTCATCGCCGTGGGCACGGTGATGGGCCTCCACGCCGCGTTTGAGATCTTCGTGAGCGGCACCCCCATCAGCTGGTCCGTGATCTGGACGTATCTCCCCGTGTCCCTGCTCTACATCGGCTCCATGGCCCTGGGGTACCTGGGCCTGCGGTACATCGAGCTCTCCGTCTCCTCCCCCATCTGCAACTCCTCCGGGGCTCTGGTGGCGGTTTTGACCCTGCTCTTCGTGGGCGGGGACGACTACTCCCCCCTGGCCCTCTGCGCCATCCTGCTGGTCTGCGCCGGCGCCATCGGCCTCGGCGTGGTGGACGCCCGGGAGGATCCGGAGCTCCGGGCCGCCCGCCAGTCCGAGGGCAACTACAAGTACGCCAAGAGCTTCCTGGCCCTGGCCCTGCCGGTGGCCTACTGCCTGCTGGACGCCGCCGGCACCTTTGCCGACAACCGGGTGCTG
>SFLD01000027.1 GCA_004553545.1 Clostridiales bacterium
GCGGATCCCCGTGGCCCGCGTGCTCGTGAACCAGCCCACCCCCGACGCCTGGGGTCCCGCCACCAACTCCCTGTCTCCCGCCGTGTCCGAGGGCTGCGGCTCCTGGGGCAACAACATCCTCGCGGGCAACGTGGACTACATCCACCTCATCAACGTTTCCAAGGCCGTCATGCCGTTGAAGGTTGAACTGCCCGACGGAGAGAAGCTTTTCGCTGACTAAAATCGCTTCGCGATTTTAATCAGCGAGGGGGCCCCGTCTCAGCGCCCTTCGGGCGCTGAGACGATGGCAAAGCACTGCGCTCGGGTGCGGCTGCAAGGTCGCCCAAAGGCGGCCTTGCAGCCACACTTCGCTCCGTGAGGCGTTTCGTGGAAATGGCGGAGCCATTTCCACGAGCCAGCCCCGGCGTTCCGCCGGTGGCGATGGCACTCCGCTTGGGCGCCGGGCCCGCCAAGGCGGCCCCGACACTTCGCTCCGCGAGGAGTATTTTTCCCGCCGCACATGTCGCCGGGAAAAATGATCCGGATTCTTTCCGGCTTGCGCCGGAAACCAGGAAGGGGTGCCCCCTTCCTGGGCCTTTCCCCGGGGGACGGGGGACGAAGGTCCCCGGTCGGCTGCCTGCTTCTATTGGAAGTGCCTGCTGTCCGCCTGGCCGCGAAGCGGCTTCGGCGGAGGGGCCGCTGCGGCGGCAGGACGGGGGTCCCCGGTCGGCTGCCTGCTTCTATCGGAAGTGCCTGCTGTCCGGCTCGCCGCTTGGCGGCTTCGGCGGCGGAGGGGCCGCTGCGGCGGATGGACGGGGGTCCCCGGTCGGCTGCCTGCTTCTATTGGAAGTACCTGCTGCCCGCCTGGCCGCTTAGTGGCTTCGGCGGCGGGAGGCTGCCGGTGTCACAAAAGTCTAAGGCTCCCTTGTGTAAAGGGAGCTGGCGCCCACAGGGCGACTGAGGGATTGTTCGCTGAGACTTCCCCTGAGGCATTATCCCCGGGCAACATCCCTGCCTGACTGCCGAGCCCATTTCAGGCCGATACAGGGGCGGGGGCTGAAAACGCTTCTCCTCAATGCCTCCCCCTGCCGCCTTTCCGGGGGCGTTTGCCCGGCGGTGGGGGGATGGCCTCTCATTTTCTCTCTTCCAACGGCAGAGGGTCCGGCGAATTCCGCCGGACCCTCTGCCGTTCTGCGCCCCCTGCCGGGTGTCTCTGCGGCGGGCGGAGCGAATTAAGGAAATCTTAATCTCCCCTTAACGGGGAACCCCGTTCCCCTTTGCTAAGCTTATCCTGACCCCGGGAGACCGGGCCGCGGCGGCTCGCCGCTATCACCGACGTCAGGAGAATACCTATGCGTACCGTGGAGACGATCAATGCCATCATCATGGCGCTCTTCTTCCTTTGCTATTCCTATCAGTTCGTGTATCTCGCCATCGGCCTTTTCGCAAAGCCCAAAAAGACCGAGGCTGCCGCCCTCCGCCGCCGGATCGCGGTCCTCATCGCCGCCCGGAACGAGGAGGCCGTCATCGGCCAGCTCCTGGACAGCGTCCGCGCCCAGAACTACCCCCCGGAGCTGCTGGACGCCTACGTGGTGGCGGACAACTGCACCGACGCCACCGCCGTCATCGCCCGCGCCCACGGGGCGGAGGTCTTCGCCCGGCAGGATACCCGTCACGTGGGCAAGGGCTACGCCCTGCAGTTCCTCCTGGACCGCATCCGGGAACGGCGGCACTATGACGCCTATCTGGTGCTGGACGCCGACAACATCCTGGACCCCAACTTCGTCCGGGAGATCACGGCCGTCCACGACCAGGGCTACGGCGTCGTCACCTGCTACCGCAACTCCAAGAACTACGGCGACAACTGGATCTCCGCCGGCTACGCTCTCTGGTTCCTCCGGGAGGCCCGGTACTTAAACGGTGCCCGGATGGCGGCGGGGTCCAGCTGCGCCGTCAGCGGCACGGGCTTCCTCTTCTCCGACGAGGTCCTCCGTAAGTGCGGCGGCTGGCACTTCTTCCTCCTGACGGAGGACATTGAGTTCACCATCGACAACGTGGTCCGGGACGTGAAGATCGGCTACGCCCGGAACGCCGTTCTCTACGATGAGCAGCCCACCCTCTTCCGCCAGTCCTGGCGGCAGCGGATGCGCTGGTCCAAGGGCTACCTGCAGGTCTTCGGGAAGTACGGCGGCAAGCTCATCCGGGGCATCCTCCGGGGCAGCTTCTCCTGCTACGACATGGCCATGAACATCATGCCCGCCGCCATCCTGACGGGGGCCAGCGCCGTCATCAACCTGGGGGCGGCGGTCTACGCCTTCGCGGGCGGCGGCTCCCTTCCGGCCCTGGGCCTCTCGGTCCTCCAGACCCTGGGGAGCCTCTACCTGACCCTCTTCCTCCTGGGGGCCGTCACCACCGTGACGGAGTGGAGAAACATCCACTGCTCCACCGGGAAGAAGATCCTCTACGCCTTCACCTTCCCCCTCTTCATGCTGACCTACCTTCCCATCTGCGCCGCCTCCCTCTTCGCCCGGCCGGAGTGGAAGCCCATCCAGCACCGCCGCAGCATGACCTTGGACCAGATCCGCGCCACGGCCCTGCCGGACTCCCGCAGCGCCTGAACTCCACGGAGCGTGGATTGCCAAGACCTCCGTTTTCCGCTAAGATAGACCCTGACAGCACCGGGACGCCCGCCTTCGCGGGCGTTTCCCGTCTCACCTCACCGAAAAACGGAGGAACCATCCATGGATCAGACCAAGACCGGCCGCCTCATCCGGGCCCTGCGGCAGGGCCAGAACCTTACCCAGGCGGAGCTGGGGGAAAAGCTCGGCGTCGGCGGCAAGGCCGTCAGCAAGTGGGAGTGCGGGGCGGGAGCCCCGGACATCGCCCTCCTGCCCCGGCTCTCGGAGCTCCTGGGGGTGGACACCGAGGCCCTCCTCCGGGGCGAGCTGGGGGAGAATGACCGCAGCTCCGGCAATCTCCGCCGGATGCGCTTCTACGTCTGCCCGGACTGCGGCAATCTCCTCTTCTCCCTGGAGGGGGCGGAGGTCAGCTGCTGCGGCCGGAAACTCCCGGCCCTGACGCCCCGGAAGGCAGAGGAGGCCCAGCGCCTCACCGTCACCCTCAGCGACGGGGACTGGTACGTCACCGCCGCCCACCCCATGACGAGGGACCACTACGTCTCCTGCCTCCTCTTCCTGACGGGGGACACCCTGCTCCTCCGGAAGCTCTACCCCCAGTGGGACCTCTCCGTCCGGCTGCCCTACTTCCCCCAGGGCACCCTCCTCTGGTACGACACCCGGGAGGGCCTCCTCTACCAGGAGGTCCGTTGAAATGCGCCCGGAGCGGACCTTCACCCCCATCGACTTCGCCGCTTGGCCCCGGCGGGAGACCTTCTACTACTTCTCGAAGATGGCCCCCACCGGCTACTCCCTGACAGTGGACCTGGACGCGACCGCCCTCCATCAAACCCTGAAGGCGGCAAACTGCCGCCTCTTCCCGGCCTACCTCTGGCTGGTCACGCGGAACCTCCAGCGGCAGGAGGAATTCTGTCTTGCGGAGCAGGACGGCGTCCTGGGGCATTATAACTGCCTGACGCCCCTCTACGCCGCCTTCCACGAAGACGACAAGACCTTCTCCCTCCTCTGGACGGCCTATGACGACGAGTTTCCCGCCTTTCAGGCGGCGTACCTCCAGGACAAGGCCCGCCACGGCGCACATCACGGTATCCTGGGCAAGGCCGGAGAGACCCCGCCCCCCAACGCCTACACCGTCTCCTGCGTACCCTGGGTGAGCTTCCGGCATTTCGCGGTACATTCCTATGAGAAACAGCCCTACTTCCTCCCCTCTGTGGAGGCGGGGAAGCTCCGGCCGGAGGGGGCGAAGCTCCTGCTGCCCCTCTCCCTGACGGTCCACCACGCGGCAGCGGACGGCTGGCAGGTCCACCAGTTCCTCACGGACCTCCAGGAGGACATGGACCGCTTCGACACATTCCTGTGACCGTCCCCGCCACCGTAGGGGCCGATGCCCACATCGGTCTGCTGCCGCACCCCCGTAGGGCACGACGACCCCGGCGTGCCGCGGCGCAGCTGCCCCGAACGGGGCATGGTCGCGGGTGGTGACCCGCAGCAATCCACCGCCATTTTCTTTTTGGCGCCCCAAAAAGAAAACGGCGGTGGCGCCGTCAAAAGAAAAAACGCTTTTCGCTGCGCAGTTACGGGCGCGGAGCGCCCCCCCGCGCAGCGGGATGCGGCTCTAAACTGTCCTGCTCAATTGACGCAGCTTCTGCGGGAACACGGGCGGGGCTTTCATTAGACTTCCGAACCCAGTACGCCGTGCTGAACAAAGAGGTCATCGGGCAAAACCCGAATTTGACCAGCGACTCTTTCCACGCTCAGAGCGCTGCCCCGGGCAGTCGCAGCGGGCTTCCGTTTCGTTCCGTAGGGGCCGACGACCTCGGCGGCCCGAACCCCCGTCCCCCGCAGGGCAAGGCTCCCTTGTGTAAAGGGAGCTGTCAGCCGCAGGCTGACTGAGGGATTGTCCGGCGTTGCTGGCCCCTTTGGGGGTAATCTCTGCCGCAATTTCTACCCATCTCTCGCGACCGCTCCGCTGTGCGCCGCTGGCCCGGGTGGTTGATGCGGCTTGCTCTCCTTTCGTAGGGGCCGATGCCCACATCGGCCCTTCGCTGCACACCACCTGTGGCGCTTCCGTAGGGCGGGGTGACCACACCCCGCCGCCCCCTAGACATCCCCGCCGCTTGCCTGCCCGGCCCCCCTGTAGGGGGCGGGCTCCGTCCCGCCCCGTTGGCAAGGTCCGTCTTCACGCCAATTCCCGTTGGTTCCCGAACGCCTCCCCCATCGCGTAGGGGCGGACCTATGTGTCCGCCCGGACACGCTGCCTCGCGGGGCCCGTCCACGGGCGAACACGCAGGTTCGCCCCTACAAATTCTATTACAACATCCATCAACCCCCGAAAAACCGGGCAGGGACAGAGCCCCGCCCCTACGGGTCTGCCGCAGCGTGCAGCAACGGTGGTCCTTGACAGCACCTCCTCTTCCGTGATACAATTACATTTGTTGCAGAAACTTTGTTGTGTATCATTCTGAGGTGTGCCATGCAAAAACGCGATGCTGTTCTGGGGGCGGCGGCCCTCGCTGCCCTGGGGACTGCCGGGGCCATGAAGCTGAACGACATTCTCTTCCGCCCGATGGTCCCGCCTCCGGTCGAGGTGGACCTCCCCTGCCGCCGTCTCAGCATCCCCAGCGGGGACGCGCTGTTCTCCGGCGCGCTCCTGGGAGAGGAAGGCCCCCGGGGCCGCCTGATCCTGGCCCACGGCATGGGCGTCTCCTGGGACTACTACCTGCCGGAAATCCGCCGCTTCACGGCTCTGGGCTACCAGGTCCTGGCCTTCTCCTACCGGGGCTATCCCGGCAGCGGCGGGCGCTTCCAGGGCTTTCCCCAGGCCGCCCGGGACGTGGCCGCCGGGATGAACTTCGCCGGGGACGGCCCCCTGACCCTCTGGGGCCACAGCATGGGGGCCTATGCCGTCTGCGCCGCCCTGGCGCTGACGGAGCGCCCCGTGGAGCGGGTCGTGGCCTGCGCCCCCTTCGATGTCCCGGCGGAGGCCATCCGCCAGCTGGCCCGGCAGGGCATCCCCGGCGGGCAGGCGACGGCCCTGGCCGTGAACGCCGCCCAGCGCCTCCGCTTCGGCGCGGACGCCGCCCTCCGGGCCCGGGACGGCCTGGACCGCCACTCCGTCCCTGCCCTGATCCTCCAGGGCAGCCGGGATGACGAGGTGACGCCGGAAGGCTGCGCCCTCTATGCCCACCGGACGGAAGTCAAAAACCCCAACGCCCGCTTCCATCTCCTCTCGGCGGAGGGCAGCGACGGCCACATGACCCTCATCCGGCGGAAGGGAGAGCGGGATGTCAACCCGGACACCTTCCCCTTGGTGGAAGCCTTCCTCACCGAAGCCCTGTAAACCACCTGTACCCTCCCCCGGGAGGGAGAAAGGAGCCTTTCCATGAAACGAATCCTTCTGGGTGCGCTCTGCGCCGTCACCACCCTGGCCCTGCTGACGGGCTGCGTCAAGACCACCGCCGCCCCCGGCGGCAGCTCCTCCGCCGGTGCCTCCGGCAGCGCGCCCGGCAGCGCCTCCGGCCCCATCACCACCCTGCCGGACCCCGATGCCAAGCCCATCCCCGCCCAGCTGACGGCAGAGTGGAGCGAGGACGCCGTCTCCGAGACCTGGGACACCGCCCCCGCAAACCCCGGCGACGGCGCGGCCGCCGTCACCTTCACCGCGGACTCCACCGTGAGAAAGTTTGAGATCCTGTCCCTCACCACCGACATCGCCCAGGACGGCACCGCCTCCTACACCCTGGGCGACCCCCTCTACACCGTCAGTGAGCTGCCCCAGGGGACGCCCATCACGGCCTCCCTGGTCTTCATGGGCATCCTGCCGGACCTGGCGGTCCGCTATCAGGACACCGACGGCGCGGAGCGCTGCTGCACCCTCACCGTCAGCGGTGAGGACGGCTCCCTCCTGCTGACGGATATCACCGCCGAGTTCAACTGAAGCACCGCGAAGGCGGGGGCCGGAAGGCCCCCGCCTTCTGACGCTTCCGAGGCAGCGGGGAAGGCCGGTCCCGGCCAACGTCATTGTTCAAAGTGACGATAGCTCAGCTTTCTATTTGGTGATATTTCACAGGGCAGTACAAGTTTTTTGAACTTTTCGCAAAGGGCTTGACTTTCCGGGCGGGTGGGACTATCATCTCCTAGCCGTGGGAGGAAAACGTTTTCTTCCCCGGAAAATCCCAAGCGACAGCGAGGCATCTGACCATGGAAACTACCCTGAATCTCTCCACCGTTCTCTACCGCCGTCCGGCCACTCCGGCCCGGAAGCAGGGCGGCCTGGGGACGCTCTTCCGCCCCGTGGACCTGATCCACGGGTCCTGCTGGCGGGCCATTCTGGCCTTTGCCTGCCCCATCATTCTCTCCTACCTTCTCCAGCAGATCTATACCATCAGCGACGCCGCCATCGTGGGCCAGACCCTGACGGCCCAGGAGGTGGCCGGGGTCAACGACACCTCCGCCCTGATCTTCATCTTCCTGCAGTTCGCCTTCGGCGTCAGCGCGGGCTTCTGCTCCGTCACCTCCTGCCGGGTGGGCGCCCATGACGATGCCGGCGTCCGCCGGTCTCTCGCCGTGCAGTTCCTGCTCTCCGGCATCCTGACGGTGCTGCTGACAGCCCTGGCCCTGGCCCTTCTCGATCCCATGCTGGCCTGGATCAACGTCACCCCCGAGAGCGGCGAGGTCTACCGGGCGGCCCACACCTACTGCGCGGTGATCTTCGCGGGCATCGGAGCCCAGCTCTTCTATAACTTCGTCTGCTCCTTCCTGCGGAGCATGGGGGATTCCGCCACGCCCCTGGCCTTCCTCCTCTTCTCCACGGTCCTGAACGTGGGGCTGGACCTCCTCTTCATCCTGAGCTTCCGCTGGGGCGTGGCCGGGGCGGCCTTCGCCACCGTGACGGCCCAGCTCATCAGCACCGTGGGCTGCTTCCTCTACGCCTTCCGCCGCTATCCCCAGCTGCGGCTGACGAAGGCCGACTGGCGCTTCCCCCGGCACGAGGTGACGCGGCACCTGATCCAGGGCGTGCCCCTGGGGCTGCAGTTCTCCGTGCTGGCCGTGGGCATCATCGTGATGCAGAGCGTGGTGGTGCAGTTCGACATGCAGAACGGCGCCATGGTCAGCGCCGCGGCTCAGAACGGCTTCGGCGCGGCCACCAAGCTCAATAACCTGCTGATGACGCCCCTCAACGGTCTCGGCGCCGCCATGACCAGCTTCACCGCCCAGAATCTCGGTGCCGGGGACAGCCGCCGCATCCGCCGGGGCGCCCTCCAGGCCCTGGGGATGGCAGGGGCCATGGCCCTTGCCGCCATCGGCCTGGGGCTCCTCTGCTCCCGGAACGGCGCCTACCTCCACCTCTTCCTCAGCGCCGACAAGGTCACGGAGGCGACGGTGGCCTTCGGCAACCGCTACCTCTACGTGGATCTCGCCATGTACTTCTTCCTGGCCTTCATCTTCACCATCCGCAACTGCGTGCAGGGCATCGGCAAGCCCCAGTTCATCCTGGGGGCCGGCACGGCGGAGCTGGCGGCCCGGGTGCTGGTGTGCCTCTTCGTCCCCGCCGCCCTGGCGGGGGGCGCGGTCAGCGCGAACGCCCCGGCCCTCTCCTACCTGGCCCTCTGCGCCGCGGACCCCGTGGCCTGGATCGCCGCCGACATCGTTCTCCTCTTCCCCTTCCTGCGGAACATCCTGCGGGAGGACTACCGGTACTTCTACCGGACGGAGGAATAAAAAACCCGCCCCCGGAGCCAAAGGCCCCGGGGGCGCTTTTTGCTTCCCCGGCAGGGCGATGCAAAGCGGCTGCCGTAAGCCCTCTGGACAGGCCGGAGCGGGGCTGGTATACTGGAACCTGATGGAGAGCCGCCCCCTGACGGAAAACCGGCGGGCGGGGCTTCCCTGACCCGGAATAATTCTGAAAATCCACCCCTGCGGGGGAAAACTGCAAGGAGGAGATACCACCATGAACATCGTACTGCTGACGGGCAGCGCCCATCGCTCCGGCACCACCGCCGCCCTGGCCCGGGAGTTCCAGCGGGGCGCGGAGGACGCGGGCCACGAGGTCTTCCGCTTCGATACCGCCTTCCGCGAGGTCCACCCCTGCATCGGCTGCGACAGGTGCCGCCGGGAGGGGGTATGTACCTTCGCCGCCGACGACATGAAGCGGCTCAACCCCCACCTCCTGGCGGCGGAGGCCGTGGTCTTCGTCTCGCCCATCTACTACTTCGACCTCAGCGCCCAGCTGAAGGCCGTCATCGACCGCTTCTACGCCAATGACGATGCCCTCCACGGCGGTAAGCGCGCCCTCCTCCTCACCGCCATGGCGGACGAGGACCTGGGGGCCGCCGAGGGGGCGGACGCCACCTTCCGCAGCATCTGCGCCTACCTCCAGTGGGAGAACGCCGGCATCCTCAACGCCGCCGGCGCCTCCACCGCCGAGGACCTCACCGAGGAGGACCTCCGCCGGGCCTACGACCTGGGCAAGGACCTGAAGTAAAACCCCAAAGCGCCCGGAGCCTCACGGCCCCGGGCGCTTTTCAAGCAGCGGCGCGCCCGCCGGGGGAAAGCCGGCGGGCGCGCCTTTGGAGGAGGGATGGGATGCTGCGGGCGGCAGCGGAAGAAAGTTACAGCAGGCCCTGCAGCAGAACGATAACGATGAGGACGGGCAGCACGAACTGGAAGTAGGGCTTCAGCTTGGGGGAGAGCTTCAGGCCCTTGCCCCGGTTGGCCTCGGCCAGGTACTTGTCAAAGCCCCAGCCCCACTTGCTGACGCAGAAGAGGAGGTAGACGAGAGACCCGATGGGCAGCAGGAGGTTGCTCACCAGGAAGTCCTCGCTGTCCAGCACGCCCTTGCCCAGGATGGGAGTGAAGTTGCTCCAGAGGTTGAAGCCGAAAACGCAGGGCAGGCTCAGCACCGCCAGCAGCACACACCAGATGACGGAAGCCTTCTTCCGGCTCCAGCCGAAGGTGTCCATGGAGATGGCCAGGATGTTCTCAAAGACCGCCAGGACCGTGGAGAAGCTGGCGAAGACCATGAAGAGGAAGAAGAGGGCGCCCCAGAAGCGGCCGCCGGCCATGTTCACGAAGACCGGGGGCAGGGTCTGGAAGATGAGGGAGGGGCCGTTATCCGGCTGCACGCTGAAGGTGAAGCAGGCGGGGAAGATGATGGTGCCCGCCATCAGGGCCACGAAGGTGTCCAGCGCGCAGATGCGGGCGGCCTCGCCGGGGAGGCTGTGCTCCTCGCCCATGTAGCTGCCGAAGATCTCCATGGCGGCGATGCCGAGGCTCAGGGTGAAGAAGGACTGGTTCATGGCGTCCATGATGAGGGTGCCGAAGCCATGCTGGCAAATGCTGTCGAGGGAGGGGAGGAGGTAGAACTTCATGCCCTCCCCCGCGCCGGAGAGGGTCAGGCTGTGGATGGCCAGCACCACGATGAGGACCAGCAACGCCAGCATCATGACCTTCGTGACCCGCTCCAATCCCTTCTCCAGGCCGAAGCTGCACACCAGGAAGCCCACGATGACCACGGCCACCGCGAGAACGCCCATCTCCAGGGGGGAGGAGAGCATCTGGCCGAAGACGGCGCTGACCTCCTCCGTCGCCATCCCGCTGTGGAAGGAGCCGAAGGCAAAGCGGCCGAAGTAGCTCACCATCCAGCCCGTGACGGTGGTGTAGTACATCATGAGGAGGCAGCAGCCCAGAAGGCAGAACCAGCCGTGGATGTGCCACTTCTGGCCCGGCTTTTCCAGGGCTTTATAGGCCAGGACCGCGCTCTTGCGGCCCGCGCGGCCCACCGCCAGCTCCATGGTGAGGACGGGGATGCCGATGATGACGAGGCAGATGAGGTAGAAGAGGACGAAGTAGCCGCCGCCGTTCTGGCCGGTGATGTAGGGGAAGCGCCAGACATTGCCAATGCCGATGGCGCAGCCCGCGCTCACCAGCAGGAAGCCCAACCGGGACCCGAAGGATTCACGTTTCATGTCGGATGACCTCATTATTTCAAGATGAACTTATCTTAAACCCGTTTTCCGCCCTTTACAATGGCATATCCTGTATGATAACATAAGAAAAACTGATGTTATCCCCAATTCGCGGCAGGGAGGGAATTTCCATGAACCGGAATCAGCTGAAATACTTTGTGGCGGCGGCGGAGCACCGGAGCTTCACCAAGGCGGCGGAGCAGTTCTACCTGACCCAGACGGCCATCACCCAGCAGATCCGGCTCCTGGAGGAGAGCCTGGGCTGCGAGCTCTTTGACCGCAGCACCCGGCCCGTGCGCCTGACCCCGGCGGGGCAGGTCTTCCTGCAGGAGGCCAAGGCCATCCTGGAGCGGATGAGCCAGGCTGCCGACCGGGTCCACGACGCGGCGGCGGGTCTCAGCGGGACGCTGCGGCTGGGCTACGTCCGGGGCTATGAGCGCAGCGACCTCTCGGTTTTGATGCGGCGCTTCCACCGGGGGAACCGGGGGGTGCTGCTGACCTTTTACCGCTCCTCCACGGACGCCCTGGCCGCGGGGCTCCTCCACCGGGAGTACGACGTGATCTTCACCTGGGACTCCACGAACCTGAAGCAGCAGGAGGGCGTGGCCTTCCGGACGGTGGAGAAGGCCCGGCTGGTGGTGGCCCTCTATGCCGCCCATCCCCTGGCCCAGCGCCACCAGCTCCGGCGGGAAGAACTGCGGGGGGAGACCATCCTCTACATGTCCCCGGACGCCGCCAACGACTCCTACGGCGACACCTTTTTCATGCAGCGCTACCGGGACGCAGGCTACCGGCCCAACATCCTCTTCCGCTCAGCGGACACCGAGAGCATCCTCATGATGGTCTCAGCGGAGGAAGGCGTCTCCATCCTGCCGGACTACTGCGTGGACAAGCTCTACCACGCCGACAACCTGGTCTTCATCCCCCTGGCGGGGGAGGGCGAGGAGGAGGAGATCATCGCCGCCTGGCAGCGGGACAATCAGAACCCCGCCCTGACCCAGTTCCTCTCCGTCCTCCACGCGGACCTGGACGCCGGACGCTACTGACGCGGAAAAGGAAGGACACCGGGCGCTGCTGACGCGGAAAAGGAAGGACCCCTGCCGGGGCTGGCCTGTGCCAGCCCCGGCAGGGGCGTTTTTTTATTCCCAGGGCGGGGGACCCGGAAATGCCTGTTTTCCGCAGAGCGGGACTTACTTCAGCTTGCTCAGCTCGATGGAGATCCAGGCGGCGGTGCGGGCGTTGTTGTAGGCCAGCTGCAGGTTGGAGGCCAGGGACACGCCCTTGGTGTAATCCTTGATGTGGGCCAGCAGGAAGGGGGTGGTGTCCTTGCCGTGGATGCCCTCGGCACGGGCGGCCTCGAGAGCCCGGTTGATGACCTTCTCCATCTCGTCGAAGTCCAGCTCATACTCCTTGGGGATGGGATTGCCGATGACGACGCCGCCCTGGATGCCGGCGTCCCACTTGGTGTGGAGGATGCGGGCCATCTCTTCCACGGTGTCGATCCTGCGGTCCACCTTGCAGCCGCTGCGGCGGCAGTAGAAGGCGGGGAAGTCCTCGGTGCCCATGCCCAGCACGGGGACGCCCATGGTCTCCAGGTACTCCAGGGTCTTGGGGATGTCCAGCAGGCTCTTGGCGCCGGCGCAGACCACGGCCACGGAGGTGTGGGCCAGCTCCTGGAGGTCGGCGGAGATGTCCATGGTGGTCTCGGCGCCCCGGTGGACGCCGCCGATGCCGCCGGTGGCGAAGACACGGATGCCCGCCAGCTCCGCGATCATCATGGTGGTGGCCACGGTGGTGGCGCCGGTGAGGCCCTCAGAGAGGTAGACGGCCACGTCCCGGCGGCTGACCTTGCCCACGTTCTCGGCCCGGCACATGAGCTCCAGCTCCTCGCTGTTGAGGCCGACTTTCAGCTTGCCGCCGATGATGGCGGTGGTGGCGGGGATGGCGCCCTCGGCCCGGATGATCTCCTCCACCTTGTGGGAGAACTCCAGGTTCTCGGGATAGGGCATACCGTGGGAGAGGATGGTGGACTCCAGGGCGACCACGGGGCGGCCCTCGGCCAGAGCGGCCTGGATCTCAGGGGTAACAGAGAGATACTTGGTATTCATAGCAGTACTTCCTTTCTTCCGGATGGACGGAACGGTGGTATGGGGCAAAGCCCCTTGATGAACGAATTTGAATGGCCTCATGCGTGTGAAGCATGCGCTCTAACATCAAAGCTCCTCGCAGCGGAGGTCTTCCTTCTCCACGATCTCCCGGACGGCCCGGGCGCTGATGCCGGGGTGGATGGTGGCCTGGTGGGAGATGGCCATGCGGGAGGCAGCGGTGGCGAAGCGCAGGGCCTCCTCCAGCGGGATCTCCTGCAGCTGGGCGCTGAGGAGGGCACCCAGGAAGGCGTCCCCCGCGCCGGTGGCGTTGACGATCTGGTCCATGGGCGGGCCCCAGGCGGCGTAGGCGGGGCCGTTTTTCTGGTAGCAGCGACAGCCCCGGCGGCCCAGGCTCACCACCACCCGCTCCGCGCCCCGGTCCAGCAGGACCTGGCAGGCGGCGCTGAGGTCGTCGTCATTCCGGATCTTCCGGCCCGCCATGACCTCCGTCTCCAGGAGGTTGGGCTTTAAGGTGTGGTAGCCGTGGAGGTCGCCGGTGAACTTCCGGGCGTAGGCGGTGCTGACGGGGTCCGCGAAGATGGGGATCTCCCCGCCGTAGCTCTCCCGGACGTAGTCCAGCACCTCCTGGGGGAGGCCGCCGTCCATGACGATGGCCGCGGCGCCCCGGAGCAGGGAGTGGTGCTTCTTCAAAAAGTCCACGCTGAGCTTCTGCAGCACCCGCATATCCGACATGGCCAGGGCCATCTCGCCGTTGGCATTGTGGATGGAGAGGTAGGTGGAGGAGCTTTCCCCCTCCAGGATCAGGAAGTGGGAGACGTCGATGCCGGCGGCCACGCACTCCCGGCGGATCTTCTCGCCGTAGATATCGTCCCCGGTGACGGAGATCATCTTGACGCTGGCCCCCAGGCGGGAGGCATTCTCGCAGATGTTGTGGGTGACGCCGCCCACCGACATGCTGATGAAGCCCGGGTTGGAGTCCTCCATCACCAGAGCTTCCCGGCTGCGGCCCATGAGGTCGATGTTCACCGCGCCGATGCCCACCACATAGCGCTCCGGGGCCTGGGAGAGGACGTAGCCCTTGCCCAGGATGTAGCCCTTCTTGGCAAGATTCGAGATGTGGACCGCCACGGAGGAGCGGGTGATGCCCGCCTTCTCCGCCAGCTCCTGCTGGGAGATGCGGGGATTCTCCCGGATCCAGTCCAGGATCTGCTGTTCCCGCTGGGTCATGGCCAGACCCCCTTTCCGAAAATAAGCAAGTGCTTAACTCTAATCTATCGCTTACGATGCCTATTATAGCCGGAATCCCAGCTTTGTCAAGAGGGAAAATCCCGCCGGACGCAAAAAGGGAGCGGCGCACTGCGCCGTTCCCCTTTTTGCGGTTTTCCTGGGTTTCATGGCCGGAGCTGGTAGCGGAGGGCATCCCCCGCGGGGTCTCCGGTCTCGATGACGGTGCCGTCCGCCAGCAGGGCGTAAAGGAGCTCGCCGCAGAGCCCCTCCGGCAGGCGCAGGGCGGCGCAGAGCTCCGCCTCCGGGGCGGAGACATGGTCCGTCAGGTAGTCGATGACGGCCTGGCGGCGGCTCTCCCGGAGCCAGGCGGCCTCCCGGGCGGTCATGGGCGTCTCTTGGCCGGGGCGGAAGGGCAGGGTCAGGGCCGTGCGGTCCGGCCGGAAGCTCTCCCGCAGGGTGGGGGTCCCACGGCCCTCCCGCTGCCAGGCGGCGTAGATGCCGGGAATGCCCCGGCCCTGGGAATCGCTGAGGCCGATGCGCCGGAAAAGGCCCATGAGGCCCAGGTTCCGGGGGTCCGACTGCCCGCCGGAGAGGGCGGTCCGGGGGCTCATCCGGAAGCCGCCGGGGTTTGTGAGGGTGATTGCATCCCGGGTCAGGGAGACCTCGATGCCGCCACGGCCCCGGTAGTCGGCGTTGATGAGGCAGTTGGCAAGGCCCGCACGGAAGGCGTCCTCCACCCCCGGCGGCAGGGCGTTTCCGCCCCAAAGGGGGGACTCCCGCAGCCGTCGGAGGCAGAAATGGTAGAAGGAGTAGAGATTCCCCCGGAAGGCATCCTCCCGACCCTCCTCCCGGAAGCGCAGGGCGAAGCGGGGGTACTCCCGCCGGATGGCGCGGTAGCGCCCCAGGAGCAGAAGCCCCGCCCCGGTGGGGTGCAGGGCATGGTCCTGGCCCCGGCGGGCGCCGCCGCAGCGCAGCAGCAGCTCCGGGTCCGTGAGGGCGGCCCAGTCCTCATCGGGGACGGCCTCCAGAAGGTCTTCCCGGTAGCTCTCGACGCTCTTGGGGTCCAGGGCGCGGAAACCCAGCTTCCCCAGGGGGCGGGTGTCCCAGCTGCGGCGGCGGGCATCCCGCTGCATGGCCCGGACCTCCTCCGGCGTGCAGCGGTAGTCCCCGTCTCCCCGGCGGCGGTAGGTCCCCCGGAGGGGGTCGCCGTCCAGGAAGACCGGCCGGTCCTGGCGCTCGGCCCGGGGGACCGTGAGGACCACAATGCGGCAGCCCTCCACGGTCTCCACCGCCACGTCCTCCGGGCCCAGGAGGTCGGCGCTGACCCGCTTCCGGTCCCGGAGCCGGGCCCGGATGGCCCGGACGTACTCGTCCGCCCGGGGCAGGTCCACGGGGCGGAAGCTCTTGTCCCTCCGCTCCTCCACCCCCAGGAGGATGACGCCCCCCAGGGTGTTGGCGAAGGCGGAATAGCTCTCCCACAGGCTCTCCGGCAGGCCCCCCAGGGCCAGCTTCGCCTCGATGCGGTTGTTCTCCCGGTAGTCCCGGATGCGGCCAAGATCGATCATCGGCGCCCCTCCCCAGTCGTTTTCCCCATCATACCACGAACCCAGCAGAAAGGGAAGCGCCTGCGGGGGTGGGGCGGGGCTCTGTCCCCGCCCGTTTCTCCCGGGTCGCTGGGTATGTCAATCGAATCTGTCCGGGCGGACACAAAGGTCCGCCCCTACGCGAGGTGGGGAGGTATTCCGAACCAACGAAAATTGGCGTGAAAGGGAGGGCCACGGGGCGGGACGGAGCCCGCCCCCTACAGGGGATCGGAGCAGGCCTGTGGCGGCGGGGTGCGCCTAGGGTGTGGCTTCCGCCAGCCAAATTCCGAAACGGAATTTGGGGCGTCAGTCATGGTCACCCCGCCCTACGGAAGCAACGCTGGTGATGCGCAGTGAAGGGCCGATGTGGGCATCGGCCCCTACGGGGAGACGGGGAGGTTTCCGCAACCACCCGGGCCAGCGGCGCATAGCGGAGCGGCTGCGCCGCGGATGGGAGGAAGTGGGTGGGAATCGGAGCAGAGATCATCCCAAAAGTGTCCAGCGACCTCGGACAATCCCTCAGTCAGCCTGCGGCTGACAGCTCCCTTTACACAAGGGAGCCTTTGAGACGGGAGATGCGGATTGCCGCGTCGACCCTGCGGGCCTCCTCGCAATGACAAGCGTTTTCTGTCATTCCGAGGAGCGGAGCGACGTGGGAATCCGTCTTTTTTACGATGGACGGGGGTTCGGGCCGCCGAGGTCGTCGGCCCCTACGGAAAGCCCAATCAACCACCCAAGCCAGCCGGCGCGCAGCGAAGCGTCCGCGCCCGCGGACGCGAGGGATGGGCGGGAATCGGCGCAAAAACCATCCCAAAAGAGGGACCGCTCCCGCGACCGCCGGGGCAGCGCTTAGCGAAGCGGAAAGCGCGGAAAGAGGAGCTGGTCAAATTCGGGTTTTGCCCGATGACCTCAGAGTGCAGCACGGCGCACCAGGTTCGGAAGTCTCAGCAAAGCCCCGCCCGTGCTCTCGTAGGGGCTGCGGTAACTGAGTAGGACCGTTTAGCGCCGCATCCCGCTGCGCGGCAGGGCGCTCCGCGCCCGTAACTGCGCAGCGATCAGCGTTTTTTCTTTTGACGGCTCCACCGCAGGGGATGCCCTGCCACCACGCCCCGTTCGGGGCAGCCGGGAGACGGCACGCCGGGTCGTCGTGCCCTACGGAAGCAATGCAGGTAGTGCGCAGCAAGCGAGGCATCGGTCAGGGACGCCGACCTCCCACGGCCTGCGCTCACTTTTCCCGTGACAAACACCCGGAAGGGTGGTATGCTGAGGGGAGACTGGAAATTGGGAGGGGCCTATGCTGCTGCGGACGCTGGACTATGAGGAACAATTTCACTGCCTCGCGGGCCGCTGCCCCCACAGCTGCTGCATCGGCTGGGAGGTGGTGCTGGACGAGGACCACGCCCGGCGCTATCTGGCCGGGGATGACCCCCTCAGCCGCCGGGCGGCGGAGGCCATGGTCTACGACGAGGAAGAGGACGCTTTCGCCTTTCCCCTCTCCGGCGGGCGCTGTCCCTTCCTGGACGGGGAGAACCTCTGCGCGCTCCACCGGGCCTGGGGGGCGGAGGCCACGCCCCTGACCTGCCAGACCCATCCCCGGTTCACGGAGGAATTCGGCCCCTTCGCGGAGCGGGCCCTCTCCGCCGCCTGCCCGGCGGCCAACGCGCTGCTCTTAGGGAACCGGGAACCCCTGGGGTTCCGGGAGGTGGAGACCGGGGAGCCCGGGGAGGAGGGGGACGAGTGGCTTCCGTACCTTGTCCCCTTCCGGCAGCGGCTTTTCACCGTGCTGCAGGACCGGAGCCGCCCCCTGCGGGCGCGGCTGGCGGACTTCCTGACCCTCTGCCTCCTGGGGGATGCCGTCCTGGCGGACGCGGAGCGGGAGGGCGCCGCCCCGGAGGGCCTCCTGACCCTGGAGGGCGGAACGCTGGAGGGGGAACTACCGGAGGAGGGCATCTTCCCGGTGGGATTCCGCCTGCTGGCGTCCCTGGAGGTGCTGGAGCCCGACTGGCGGGACGTGCTGGCGCAGGCCGGGACGGCGGTCCCTGTCCCCCAGGACGAGGCGCTGCTGGAGCGCATCGCCGTGTACTTCGCCTACCGGAGCATCCTCAAGTGCGTCAACGACGGCGACCTTCTGGGCCGGGGGCTCTACACCGTCTTTCTGACCCTGGCGGCGGAGCGCATCGCCGCCGTCTGCGGCCTGCCGGAAGCCCTCCGCCGCCTGAGCCGGGAGGTGGAGCACGACGCCGACAATGGGGAGGCCCTGCTGACAGCCTTCCGGGACGATGCGGCCTTTGACCTGGGCTGCTTCCTCCGGGAGCTGCGAGATCCTGAATAAAATTCCCGGCGCACCCCGCCGGAGCTTGAGGTGATATCCATGGCGGAAGCCGTGAAGGAAAACAAGATGGGGACGGCCCCGGTGGGGCGGCTCATCCTCTCCATGTCGCTGCCCCCGGTCTGCTCCATGTTCATGCAGTACTCCTATAACTTTGTGGACAGCGCCTTCGTGGCCCAGCTCAGCGAGAAGGCCCTGACGGCTGTGTCCCTGTCCTTCCCCATCACGAGCCTGATGTGCGCCTGCTCCATCGGACTGGGCGTGGGCATCAACGTGGTCATCGCCCGGAGCCTGGGGCGGCGGGACCAGGACAAGGCCAACGAGATCGTGACCCTGGGCATTTTGATGGCCTTCCTCTTCGGCGTGGTGCTGAACCTTCTGGCGGCGGCGGTCTCCGGGCCCTACTTCCGCTCCTTCACCACGGACGAGGAGATCTACCGGCTGGCCATGGAGTACATGTCCGTCTGCGTTTTCATGCAGGTACCCAACATGGTCCACATCGCCATCCAGAAGATCGTCCAGGCCACGGGCAACATGCTGGCGCCCATGGGCTTCCAGATCGCGGGGGTGGTCTTCAACCTGATCTTCGACCCCATCCTGATCTTCGGCTGGGGGCCCTTCCCGGCCATGGGCATCCGGGGCGCGGCCCTCTCCACGGTGCTGGGCTTCACCCTCTCCACCCTTCTCGCTTTCTGGGTGCTGCTGGGCACACCCCAGCGGGTCAAAATGAAGGTCCGGGGCTTCCGGGTCCATCTCAGCGAGGTGCGGGAGATCCTGACCCTGGGCCTCCCCAGCTTCATCCTCAACGCCCTGAACTCCTTCACCGTTACCTTTGCCAACCTCTTCCTGAAGCCGGACATGACGGCGGTGGCCTTCTTCGGGGCCTACTTCAAGGCCCAGCACATGATCGTCATGACGGTGAACGGCCTCATCCAGGGGACCCTGCCGGTGATGAGCTTCAACTACGGTGCCGGGAAGCCGGACCGGCTGCGCTCCGCCTTCCGCTGCGGCCTCTGGGGCGCGGCGGCACTGATGACCCTGGGGGGCCTGGTCCTCTTCTGCTTCCCGAAAGGGGTGCTGGGGCTCTTCGACGCCTCGCCGGAGCTGCTGGAGCTGGGCGTCCCCGCCATGCGCATCCTGGTGCTGGGCTACGCCTGCAACGGCCTCTCCACCCTCATGGCCACGTATCTTCAGGCGGTGGGCCGGGTCCGGGGCAGCATGGTCATCAACCTCACCCGGCAGCTGGCGGGGCTTGTCCCCATGATGTGGCTGCTGGATTCCCTCTTCGGCGTGACGGGCATCTGGGCGGCCTTCCCGGTGACGGAGGTCCTGACCCTGATCCTGGCCTGCATCCTCCTCCGGCGCTGCCGGGTGGAGCTGCCCCAGGCCGCCGCGTAACGCTCCCAAAGCGCCGCCCATCGGGCGGCGCTTTCCCTTTTCCCGGAAAGGTCGAACCTTTGTGCAGGGCGCTGGGTTTGTGGGGACGCCATTATGGAAACTGTGGATTTTGCATAAGACGTCTTGACTTTTCCCGAAGAATATTGTACCTTTCAGATACAGAAAGGCCGCGGCTCCCGGACGGGATCTCCCCCCCAAGCGGCTCCGCCGCCCTTTCCCCGCCTCCAAAGAATACGCCCCCAAGACGAAGCACGCATTTGAAGATGATCCGCACGGCGGAGCGCTCCCCGTGCCCCCGGTGCTTTATGGATGGGAAGCCGTGTCCCTTTCTGGCGGAAGGAATCCACCGAGGAAAGCAGGAAAAAGCCCATGCAGAAGGAAACCTGGCAGTAGCCCCCATCCACCGCTGGAGTGGATGGGGGCTGAGGCTTTTTCTGGGAAAATTTTCGCAGAAGACGGAAATCTCCCGCCCAAAACGTGAAAAAGCGCCCGGGGCTCACGCCCCGGGCGCTTCCTTATTCGCTCTTTTCGCAGCGGACGGTGACCCGATACTGCCCGCCCTTGGTGCAGGTGAAGAGGGTCAGGGGCCAGTCCCCGGCGGTCATCTCCTGGATGTCCGTGGGCTGCAGGGTCTCGGTCTCCGCCACGGCGTAGCGGAAGACGTTGCCGCTGAGGTCCGTGAAGGTCACCGCATCCCCCGGCCGCAGGGCCGTGAGATGGCCGAAGTGCCGGGCGTAGTTGTGGGCGGCGATGGTCATGTCGTCGGTGTAGGCCGAGCCGGTGTAGCGGCAGGGAGCCTGCCGCAGGGCGGGATAGCTCCACTCCCCGATGACGGGCAGCTCCAGTCCCAGCGCCGGGATGCTCAGCACCCCCACGCAGTCCCAGCCATCGATGGTCTCCGCCGGCATCTCCCGTCCGGGGTCCAGCTGATAGTCCGGGATGGCCTCCGGGTCCGGCTCCGGGATGCTCAGCTCCGCCAGGATGGCCTCCGAGGCCCGGTCCGCCCGGGCGGCGTCCCAGAGGTTATAGCCCGCGAGGCCCGCCGCCGCCAGCAGCAGCGCCAGCCCCGCCAGGATGCAGACGGTCCCCTTACGCATCCTCCCGCCTCCGGAGCAGCAGGCCCGCCGTCAGCAGCAGCAATCCCGCCGCCGCCAGCAGGGGCACCGGCCACCAGAGGGCGCCGGTCTGGGGCAGGGTGGGCTCACCGGGCTGATCGCCGGGGCCCAGCGGGGGCGGCTCGTCGGGGATGTCCGGGTTATCGGGGTTGTCGGGCTCCTCCGGCTGATACGTATTCTCCACCCGGAAGGTGACGCCCTCCTCCGTGATGGCCACCGTGTAGCCGGGGACGGCGCTCTCCGCCACCTGCCAGTCGATGGGTCTTCCGTTCTCGCTCTGGGGCAGCCCCGTCCAGGTATAGGCCCAGTTATTTTCAGCGCTGAGGGTCACGGTGTCGTAGACCGCGCCGTCTTTCAGCAGCTGGACGGTGATGCTCTCCGGCCGCTTTTCCTCGTTCCCGGCGTCGCTCCAGACCTTCAGGACCCGGACTTCCCGGGTGGCGGGGCTGGGCGGGGTGTACGTCGTGCCGATCTTGGGAAGGCTGGTCACGTCATAGACCCAGCAATTGGCCTCCCGGTCCAGGTCCGGCAGGGCCACAAGATAGGGCTCCGCCCGGTCCGTGTAGCTCCCGTGATACCGGGGGCTGGCGACCACCAGGTAAAGCCCCGCCGTGAGGCGGACGCCCTCCCCGGTGGGGAAGGTCAGCGTTCCGTTTTCGTCCGTGGTCCCCTGGTCCAGGGGCTTGCGGCCGTCCCGCTGGGCGATGTTTGCCAGGGTCCGGGCCACGGCGCTCCAGTTCTGGTCATCCAGGACCACGTTGTCCTCCCGGAAGTCCCCGGCGAGGGTATACTCGCCGTAGGGGTCCACGCTGGCCGCGTAGTAAATGGCAAAGCCCATGCCGGGGATGGCCTGCCCCTCCCGCTCCGCCTGGATGGTGAGGCTCCCGGCCCGCTCCGGGTCGATGGCCTCCGCCGCGGCGGCGTGAGGCAGCAGGACGCACAGCGTCAGCAGGCTCAGCACGGCGCAGAGGCCGCGCTTCCACACTTTCCGCATACACTTCACCTCCGTGTCAGTTTTTCCGCCGGCGCCGCCGGTCGCTCAGCAGCAGGATCGCCACCGCCAGCAGCACCAGGGGCACGCCCACCGCCGGGGCAACCAGGATCGGCTCGATCTGCATGGCGTCGGACGTCACGCGGATGGCGTCGGCGCTGTCCGGGGTCTCGATCCGGTGTCCCCGGACCAGGAGCCGGTGGGTGTTGACGCCGTAGGGCGTGCAGGTCACCAGGGTGCAGAGGTCCTGCCTCGGCTCCGGCAGCAGGGCGGCGGTGTCCTGGGGCTCCACGATGCGGATCTGGTCCACCTCGTAGCAGAGGACCTCATCCAGCACCCGGAGGGTGAAGGTATCCCCCTCCCGGAGCTGGTCCAGGTTCGTAAAGAGCTTGGCGCTGGGCAGCCCCCGGTGGCCGGAGAGGACGCAGTGGGTCCCCTCCCCGCCCACGGGCAGGGCGCTCCAGTCCAGGTGGCCCACGGCGATCTGCAGGACGGACTCCTCCGTCCCGTGGTAGATGGGCAGTGACAGCTTGATGTTGGGGATCTCGATGTAGCCCATGATGCCGGTGCCGTCCATGTTGAGCAGGGACTGGTACTCCTCCTGCTCCGCCTCCGTCAGGGCGAAGGTGTTGCTGCGCTGGGCTGCCCGGGCGTTGTAGTCCCGGGCGGCCTCCAGCAGGCGGTCATACTCCGCGCCGTTCAGGTCCGCCACCTCCTGGGCATAGGCGGCCACCGCCCGGGAGGCGTGGAAGGAGTTCCAGTAGTCGCTGACCGTGGGGTACAGCAGCAAGGACAGCCCCGCCAAAAAGACCAGGGCCAGCAGGACCGTTGTGATCCGGTTTTTGTTCTTCTTCATGGGGCTCTCCTTGCCGCTGCACCGCCGGGAGGGGGGTCCTCCCGGCGGCGCAGGGAAACGTTTACTCGGTGCGCATCCGCCTGCGGACCACCAGCAGCACGAAGGCGCCGGCCATCAGCACGCCGCCCAGGACGTAGAAGATGGTAGTACCCATACCGCCGGTAGAGGGCAGCTCGGTGCCGGTGTTGTTCTCGATCTTCACTTCACCAGTAGAAGTGCCATAAGAGACGGTACCATCCTTGCCAATGGTGACCTGGACCGCTTCCTTCAGCGTATTGTAACCAGCAGGAGCGGTCTTCTCAATCAGATAGTAAGTATCGGAATCCAAGCCCTTAATGGTGAATTTACCGGTGCTATCCGTAGTGATTTCGGTAACAGTATTGGTCTCGTCAGCCTTAGCAACGCGATAAACATTATTGCCTTCGCTGATCAACGCAATGGGGGCCTCTCCCTTGTTGTTCTTGCTCAGAATAAACACGGCACCAGACAGAGGCTTTTCCTCAGTAGCGGAACTACCTTCCGGCGTAACCTCGGCGTACTTCAGGACATCCACCTTCCAGGTATAGGTCGTGGTGGTGCTGGGAGGAGTGGTCGTGGTCTTGCCGCTCTCGCCATACTCGACCTTGCTCTCATTAGAGTTGCCGTCCGTGCCGACAACCGCCTTTTCGTTCAGGGTGGCGGTGTAGGAGATGACGATCTTGTCGTTGGCCTTAAGGGTATCGCAGAACGCCTTGGTGAAAACGACCTCGAAGGTGCAGCCATCCGTCAGTTCAGAGGTCTTGACAGTGTAGTTTCCTTTTGCTTCCACAGACGTGCCATTCAGGGTAACGCCAGTCACGCCAGTATAGGTCAGGCCAGTGGACATTTTATCGTGGAAAACATAGTTCTCAGCGCCAGCCTGGGCGGTGATGGTGCTCTGGAAGTTCACGGTCTGGCCAATGTCGGCATCGTTCTTGTCACCATAGTTACCGGTGGAATCTTCCTGGACAGTCTTCACGTTGGTGGGCTCGGCGTTCTTTTCCTTGATGGTCACCGTGGGGTTCGTGGTATCCAGGGAGCAGAGGGTACCCAAGGAGGAATCCAGCAGGTAGTAGCCCAGGTTCAGGCCAGTAAACGTAACGGTGGGAGAAGTAGCCTCCTGCGTCTTCGTTGCAGTGACCTTGTTCTTGGCATCGGCAGCATACGCCTGGGCCAGCTTGGCAAAGGCCGCAACATCAGCGCCCTCTTTCCAAGTCACATAACCCTGCTCATCGGTGTGCATGTAAATATCCTTGACATCGGTGCCTTCAACGAAAGATTTCCAAGCTTCCGTCGCCTTATAGGCATAAGCATTGGAATCAGCATTGTAGCTTTCAAGGTACAGGATCTGATAGATCGTGTAAGTCTGACCAGTCACGGCGTTATCAATAGTGATTGTGCCAGTCTCGCCTGCCGCCAATGCGCTGACGCTGAGCGCCAGGGTCATGACCAGCGCAAGCAGCACGGAAATGATTTTTTTCATGGTTTCCAATTCCCTTTCTACATGATATTTCCCGCGTCTCCGGAACCTTTCCCTCCGGATGGGGCGCGCCCCCGCCGGGACGCCGCTGGGAACGCGCGGCGGCTTACTCCGGTCCCCCTTCCTTCGCGCGCCGCCGCAATATGGTCAGGGCCGCAGCCCCGGTCATGAGAAGGAGTCCCGCCAGCGTGAACCAGGCCGTCCCGCCCCCGCCCGTAGACGGCAGCTCGTAGCCGGTACTGTTCACCGCTGTGATGGTAACGTCTTGCGTGATGGTGAAGGTATAGCTGTCACCATTCTGCAGCAGCACCTCTCCGTTTTTGTAGAGCACGGAGAAGCCCGCGTGGTTGAGCTCGGTGATGGTGACCTCTGCGCCATAGGGGATGGTGATGGGCTCCGTTGTCTGCCCGTGCGCCAGCTCGACTTTCTCCATTTCGACGACATCGCTTTTGTCGCCGCCCTGGGGAATGTAGCTGATCCGGAAGGTGAACTTCTGCTTCTGCTCCGTCTCGAGCTCCGTCTTGAGCCCGGAGACGATCTTTTTCAGGGTCAGCGTAACGTTGTCCGGCTTGTTGACCACCTGGAGGAGAACGCCGTTCCCGTCTTCCTGAACCGACGCCAGGCCCTCCGGGTTGTTCCCCAGAGTGATGTTGCCCGCCCGGTCCACGGTGATGGTGATGGGCTGCATCCCGAGGTAGTACGCCGGGACGCCGGTCTCCGTCAGGGTGTAGGTGCCGGGGATAAGGTTCGTCAGGAAAAGCTGGCCCTGGCTGCTGACGGTAATGGTGGTCGTGGTTTCAGGCTTCTCCGCCGGATTCACGGGGACAAGCTTCCACTTCTGGGCATCGGAGTTGTTGCTCGTCCAAGCCTGGATCCTCTGGCCTTCCGACGGGATCCCAGAATTCATGTCCAGCACAGCACTGCTGCCGTTCTTGACTGCCGCCTTGGGTTTGATGCGGTAGGTACCGTCGCCGTTGCTGAGGAGATACCACTTCTGGTTATCGTGCGTCGTAGGCGTAGCTGTATTCTGGTAGAAATGCACGAGGTGACCATTTTCTGTGTTGCCATTGTCCAAATCCAGCCACTTTTTGTTCGCCACGCTCTGGAAGCTGTAGGAGCCATCCGTCTGATGGTAGACCTTTACTTTCTGCGTGTCCGCGCCGGTCTTTGTCTGGAGTTTGGCATCAAAAGCTTCTGCTCCCGTATCCTGCCCGATGACCCAGCTACTATCAGCTGCCCAAGCGATGTAATACGCCTCGCCGTCCTTAATCTCCGGGTAAAGCTCCGCGTGGTAGACGGTGTAGGTCCCGTCAGTGCTCTGGATAAACTCTACCGGCTTGTCAGTGCTGTCCGTCAGGGTGAAAGTCGCGCCGCTCAGCGCATTGCCGTCCGGTCCCACCTTCTTCACGTTCAGGTTCGTGTTGGGCGTCGCCGTATTGGTGAAGTGGACGGTGCTGATGTTGTTGGGCGCGCTCTTCAGGATGCTGCCCGTGGCGGTCCGGCCCGTGTGGGTAATGCCCTCGTCCGTCCGCCAGGCTGTGCTGTACTTTCCGCTGGCAGAGCCGCTGTAGTCCGTTTCCGTGATCTCGTAGCGGATGCCGTAGGGCAGACGCTCCACCTCGATGGATTCCCCGGCTTTGAGCGTAAAGATCGTACCCTCGTGCATGACCAGGTCCGTCTCCGTTCCGCCGTTCTTCAGGTGCTTGGTGTAGGAGTAATCATCCGGCTGAACATTGCCGTCCTCATCAAAGAACTGGATGGTGAACTCAAAGTCCTGGCCGTTGTCCAGGCCCACGACTTCCTTCTCCACTCTCAGACTGCCGGATTCCTGCTGGGTGGTGACACCGGAAACAGAGGGCAGGGTGAAGTTCATGTAGCAGGTGGAACCGGAAGCGCCGCGCTCGGTATAGAAGAAGGTGAGGGTGTGCTTACCGGAGGAGCCCTTCGGGATGTAATCCCACAGGTTCACGTACTCGCCCACTGCGGAATGCACGCCGCCGATGTCGCAGACCAGCGTGTTATCCAGGAAGACCCACATATCATCGTCGCCGAAGAAGTAGTACTCCAGGGGGCCAACGTAATCAGGGGTCAGGGTGAACTCCACAGCATAGTTCATGCCGAAGAAGCAGTTGTGGGGATTGCCGTCGTCGCTGGCAGGAAAGCTGCCGGTTTTTTCCGTCCACCCGCTCACATCCCGCGTAGTCCCGCCGGAATAGTTAAAGGGCGTAAGTCCTTTGTACTTCCGTGATGTATCGCCCAGTTTCGGGTCCGTCCCCTGCACGACATCCATGGGCCAGAAGTCATTGGTGAAGATACCCCAGGTTGTCGCCGTAGACGGCGACGGGTTAAAGAGATACTCCAACTCTTTAATCGACTGGCTGTTTACGGTCGCCGTTGAAAGGGTGTAGGTATCACCGACACGGGAGAAGCCCAGGCTGTTGTTCAGATACGCTGTTTTTCCCTTTGCCGGTCCGTCGTTAAACAGCTTGGGGGCCACAATCCACTCATTATAAACGATCTTTCCATCCTGCAAGCTCTTAGCAAGCCCGAACGTACAGCCGAACAGGTCATAATTCTTTATGGAAACGGTATCCTTTTGGGGATCCGTTTTGCCTTCTGGAAGGTATGTGGTGCTGTACTTGTTGAGGAACACTTCGCTAAACTTATAGCGGGACAGGCCTGTGCCGGTATTGTCATTGCCGAAAGCCAGCACGTCGCAGTAGGAATCATAAGTTCGCTTCCCGTTTCTGCTGGTTCCGTAATTGCTTTTGCTGTTGATGCCGGCCTTGCCTGTCAGCCAATAATCCCCGCTTTTCCCGCCGGAGATATCGTAGTCATAGAAGTCCGCCGGAAAACTCTCCGTCGTGCTCCGCGTGTTATACACCAGCCGGATGACCGTATCGTCCGTAATGGTGATATAGCCATCGATGTTGTCGCGGTTGGTGAAGTGGACCTTGGAGAGGTCCCTGTAGATATCCCAATCGTTCTCATTGGTGCTGTCGGCACTCTTGCCGTCTTTCAGCACCCACAGCTGCGCCAGGGTATAGCTGGGATTCTCAAAGAGCTTGTTGATGTAAGACGGATTGGGGGACGTGACATAGTGGAACGTGTTCTCCGTATACATCTTGGTCAACTGGTTCACTGTTTTGACCAGATACTTCTGCGTAGCAGTACCTTTATTCTTCGTGGTATTGCCGCCGGACGCCTCCAGGTAGAGGTCTTTCGTCGTAGGCGTTTCTCGATTATTCGGCAGCTTCTTGCCGCTGGTATCAATGACCTTCAGAGTTTTCTCGCCGCTGGTGGCAAAGCGCGGGATATATGCGTAGTACTGCACCTTGTACTGCGGGTTCGTGGTGCTGCTGGCATACAGCGCCAGCATGCCGTTCTCCACGGGGACGGTGAGGGTGGCGGTCTCCTCCTCCAGAAGGACGCTCTCCACCTCCTGCAGTCCGCCGACCTCGGCCTCCGGGGCGGCATCCTCCGCCAGGACGGCCGCTTCCGCCGCCAGCGGGGCGAACACACGCTCCGTCAGGGCGACTTCCGCCGTCATGCGGCAGTCCGCGATCTCCAGCGCCTGGCCGTTCTGGGTCAGCGCCAGGCCGCGCAGCAGCCACTGGCCGCCCTCCTCGGTGTCCGCATCCTCCGCTGCCAGGGTGGAAGCGTCCTCCTCCGTCACGGTGAGTTCCACGTCCTCCGGCAGGGGGGCCGGGGTCAGGACCGTCACGGTGAGGGACAGGTCGTCATCCTCCCAGGTGAAGCTCCGGCTCTCCGGGAGCTGGCAGTCCTCGCTGTGGATGTGCTCGGTCTTTCCGCAGGTCAGGGCGCCGGTCCCGTCATAGCAGTCGTCGCCGTGGATATGGGCCTCCTTGCCGCAGAGATACCAGGCGTCCGCCGCCTCGTCCGGGCTGGCGCGGCCCAGCAGGGCCGCATCCTCGGGATCGTAGTGGGCCTGGGCGGCCTCGCCGTCCAAGTTGCCCTCCATCACGGCAAAACGCTGCTCCGGCTGGGCGGAAGCGGCGCCGTCCTCGGGTTCGGCTTCCTGCCAGCCGGTGAAGATGCCCACCCGGTCGGCCGCGCCGTCGCCGTCGCTGTCCAGGAAAATGAGGTCGCCAGGGATCGCGCCCTCTAAGGGCTGATAGAGGTCCAGGGCGTCCAGCGCCGTGCGCCAGGCCTCCGCGCTGGTCTCTACTGGGAAGGCCTCCGCCGCCGCGCCGGCAAAGTGCAGGCAGAAGGCGGCAAAGGACAGGTTCCACTCCCCGAAGGGGTCGCCGCTCCAGTCGCCGTAGCGGGTGTAGCCAATGTGCTCTCTGGTATCATCCACCGTGAAGTAGTCCTCGCTGGGGCGGTAGCCCTCCTGAGCCAGGGCGATGGCCAGGGTATCCCGGTTCCAATCGCCGGTGAGGTCCTGGGGCTCCCAGTCCTTGGGATCCTCTGCCGCGGCAGGATCAGACCAGCAGGCATCCGTGTGGGTGTGCTCCGGCTTTTCGCAGGTCAGGACCTGCTCGTAGCAGGCGTCCGTGTGGACGTGGGCGGGTCCTGCCGCCTCCTGGCTCCCGGCGGGATCGGTCTCAGGGTCTTCCGCCTGGCCGGGATCAGTCTCCGGGCCTTCCGCCTGGCCGCAGACCAGGCGCGTCTCATAGCAATCCTCCGTGTGGGTATGCTCTTCCAGGCCGCACTTGGGCTCCGCCGACAGGGTGATGGCCGGGAGGATCAGGGCATAGGTGGTGCAGAAGACCACCGCGCAGGCAAGGACGGAGACCGCCCTGCGCCAGCGGCGGCGCTTTTCATGGGTTCCGGTCACATTCCGTGCCGACTCCGGATATTCCATTTGCGGACCCTCCTTTCTGAGGTTTCCAGCGTTCGTTCAGCGCACCGGACCCAGGGCGCGGAAGGGCCAGACCCGGAAGACGATGCGTCCCACGATCTGCTCCTCCGCCACGCAGCCGATGGCAGTGGTCCGGCTGTCCACCGAGGTGGCCCGGTGGTCGCCCATGACGAACCAGCGTTCGTCCGGCACCTGGTAGGGGAAGTCGATATCGCACTGGCCCAGGGCCTTCTCGCTGAGGTAGGGCTCTGCCAGGAGCTCTCCGTCCACCCGGACGCTGCCGTCCTCGTCCATGTCCACCCACTGGCCGGGACCGGCAATGATCCGCTTCACCAGGATCTTGTTATTATAGTAGAAGGCGATGATCTCGCCCTGGCGCAGCTCCGGCCCCTTCAGGGAGACCACGATCTCCCCCTCCTCCACGGTGGGGGACATGGAGCTGCCGTAGATCTGCAGCACCGGCATCCACAGCGTCGCCACCAGGATGGCAGCCGCGGCCGCCACCACCAGGATGGAGAGGGTGCTGCGCAGGGTACTGCGATATCGCCGGCGGTAACGGAGCCGGGCCCGCTCCGCCTCCACCTGCTGGGGGGAGGGAAGCTCCGTTTTCTTTCCCATCTTACGTTCCTTCTCTTATGTATCTGTCAGTCCCGCCGCAGCAGGCTCTGGAGCTCGGCGTGCATGGCGATGAGCTTCTGGGTATTCTCCTGGAAGGTCTCCCACTTCTGCTCCACCTGGGTCTGGGCGTCCTCGGTGAGCTTCTGGGCCTGGGCCTGGGCGTCGGAGAGGATGCCCTCCGCCTCCTGCCGGGCGGCCTCCGCCGTCTCCCGGTGCTGGGCCTGGGCGTCCTCGGCCAGCTTTCCGGCCTGGGCCTGGGCGTCGGAGAGGATGTCCTCCGCCTCCTGCCGGGCCTTGTCCAGGATATCCTGGCGCTGGCCCTGGATCTCTCCCAGCTCCTCCTGGGCCTGGGCGGCCTTCTCCCGGGCCTCCTCCTGGGCGTCCCGGATGGCGGCCAGGTACTGGTCCGCCGCGGACTGGGCCGCCTCAAAGACCCCGTTCAGGGCCAGGGATGCCTCCGCCAGGGACCCGGCGTTCTCCATCTTCAGGGAGCGGTCCGCCAGCTTTTCCTTCAGCCGGTCGTTCTCCTCCCGCAGGGCGGCTTCGCTGCGCTGCAGCTCATAGATGATCTCCACCAGCTCCTCCCGGGAGAGGCGTCTGAATTCCTTGTCCGTCATGGATGCACCATCCTTTTTTCATGCAGCGCACCCGGAAGTATCCGGCACCGCGTTCCCGTTTTCCCCGGCCGGGGGCAGGCCCCGCCGGCCCGCCTGAGTATATATGCCGCAGCCGCTTCCGATATTCCCACTTGGTGGAAAAACGTTTCCAGCAGGGAAAAACCGTCATTTTTGACACAAAACAACGGTTTTTGCTCTTTCTGGCACTGATTATAGCCCAATTTTTGCGGAACGCAAGCATATTTTCTCATATTTTTGGTTATATTTCTGTTAGCCTTGTTCAAAATGTACAGAAATCTGTACCCCTCCGTCTGGCTGTTTTGAATCTGAGAACATTTGTCCTTGATGCGCGGATTTTTGGTGTGCCTGCCACAAGCGGACCACGCCGCTCCGAAATTTCAGTTTTCCTTTTTCTGGTTCTCGCGTTGCGATCCCGCTCCGCACAAAAACGGAAAAAACCCAGGGTCTTCTCCGGGTTTTTCCGGCAGAGGCAGGATTTTCCCTGGCCCTTCCGGCGCTCTTTCCGCGCCGGTGAATGGGCTGCTCCGCGCGGCGCGGCTTCAAAAATATGCACCCATTGGTGAATATCCATAATCTCCTCTCCCTGTGTGAAAACGGGGAAACGCCCCGCCGCGGCTGCGGCGGGGCGTTTCCCCTGATGGAAAGAAAGAAAATAGAAAGAAGAAGACAGAAGAAAGAGGGTGCTTACAGGTCGTTATCCACGCTGTCCATGTAGCGCATCAGCTCCACGGCCTTGGTGGCGTAGCCGCACTCGTTGTCGTACCAGGAGACCACCTTCACGAAGGTGTCGGTGAGAGCGATGCCGGCCTTGGCGTCGAAGATGGAGGTGCGGGGATCGCTGATGAAGTCGGAGGAGACCACGGGGTCCTCGGTGTAGCCCAGAACGCCCTTCAGCTCGCCCTCGGAGGCGTCCTTCATGGCCTGGCAGATCTCCTCATAGGTGGCGGGCTTCTCCAGATTGACGGTCAGGTCCACCACGGAGACATCCAGGGTGGGGACGCGCATGCTCATGCCGGTGAGCTTGCCGTTGAGCTCGGGGATGACCTTGCCCACGGCCTTGGCCGCGCCGGTGGAGGAGGGAATGATGTTGCCGCAGGCGGCACGGCCGCCGCGCCAGTCCTTCAGGGAGGCGCCGTCCAGGATCTTCTGGGTGGGGGTCACGGAGTGGACGGTGGTCATGAGGCCGTCCTTGATGCCGAAGTTGTCCTGCAGGACCTTGGCGATGGGGGCCAGGCAGTTGGTGGTGCAGGAGGCGTTGGAGACATAGGTCATGTCGGGGGTGTACTTCTTGTGGTTGACGCCCATGACGAACATGGGGGTGTCATCCTTGGAGGGCGCGCCGATGACCACGTGCTTGGCGCCGGCCTCGATGTGGCCGCGGCAGAGCTCGGCGGTCAGGTGCTTGCCGGTGGACTCCATGATGAACTCGGCGTCCACGCTCTTCCAGGGGATGTCCTTGGCCTCCATCTGGTTAAAGACGGCGATCTTGCGGCCATTGACGATGAGGGCGCCCTCCTCGGAATCCACGGTGCCGGGGAACTTGCCGTGGACCGTGTCATAGCGCAGCATATAGGCCATGTAATCCGGGGACATGAAGGGATCGTTGATGGCCACGACCTCAACGTCCTCCCGCTGCTCCGCGGCGCGGAGAACCAGACTGCCGATGCGGCCAAAGCCGTTAATGCCGATTCTCGTTTTCTTCATACTGAAAGACTCCTTTTCGTCTCAATTCAATGACTCTCTTCCAATGGTTCGCGTTCCGGTGCCAGAAGATGCGGAAACCCTCAAAAACCGATTGCGTAAACGATTTGGTAAACGATTGTATGAGTATAGTATCACGATTCTCTGCCGGTGGCAACCGTCAAATTCCATGATTTTTTCCCACGTCTTTTAGCAGTTTTGCTCAAAGACAATCGGTTAACCGGGAAGAAAAGCGAAAAAAGCCGGAAAAGTTCTTGACGTTCCGGCGCCGGGAGGCTATACTGTTCCCAAACGATCGAAATTACGCAAGCAGGAAAAACGCTTGCGCAACCGGGGTGACCGCAATGAAAGTGACCATCAGCGATGTGGCGAGGCTCGCGGGAGTCTCCACCGCCACCGTTTCCCACACCATCAACCAGACCCGCTACGTCTCCGAGGAGACCCGGGACAAAGTCTACGCCGCCATCCGGGAGCTGGGCTACACGCCGGACGCCTCCGCCCGGAGCTTCCGCACCGGTAAGAAGAAGACCGTGGGCTTCGTGGTGCCGGATATCTCCAGCAAGTTCTTCGGCACCATGATCGAGACGGCGGAGGACTGCCTCTCCGCCCACGGCTACCACCTCATCGTCTCCAACAGCAAGGAGAGCATGGAGCGGGAGGAGAACAACATCCGCCTCCTGACGGCGGGTCTCGTGGACGGGCTTCTCGTGGCCAGCACCATGGACAGCTTCCAGCGCTTCGACGCCCTGATCCCCAACGGCTTCCCCGTGGTGCTGGTGGACCGGGTCTTTGACACCAAGAAGTACTCCTCCGTCAGTGTGTCCAACTTCCAGCCCATTTATCGCAGCGTCTGCCGCCTGGTCCGCAAGGGCGACACCCGCATCGGCATCATCGGCGGCCTGCCCTGGCTCTCCTCCACGAAAGAGCGCATCGCCGCCTATCAGCAGGCCGTGCAGGACTGCGGCATGGAGGTGGACGAGAACCTCATCCGCTACGGCGGCGTGGACGAGGGCAGCGCCCAGCAGTGCCTGGACGAGCTGATGGAGAAGGAGTGCGACGCCCTCATCGTCTGCCGGAACTCCCTGGTGTCCGAGGCCATCGTCTACGCCCACCGGCACAACATCCGCCTGGGCCAGGACATCGACCTTGTGAGCTTTGTGGACTACGACTCCAGCCTCAACCAGCTCTACGCCGACCAGATGGACTCCATCATCCAGCCGGTGGAGGAGCTGGGCACCGCCGCCGGCGAGCAGATCCTCCAGCGCATCGAGGAGCCCGACGCCCCCGTCCTGGAGAAGGTCCTCACTTCCGCCTACCGCCCCTACAGTCCCCCCGGCGCCTGGGCTCCGTCCCAGAGATAAGCATGAAAAGGGAGCCAGCCCGATGGGCTGGCTCCCTTTCTTCGTCTGATGCTCACGCCAGGGAAAGCGCGTCGCCTTCCCGGCTGATCTGGCGGAGCGTACCGTCGGCCACCTCGTAGGCTTCGCCCCGGAGCTGGGTGCGGCCGTCCCGGCAGAGGAGGTAGCTGCCGTCCACCAGGGCCAGGAAGCGCTGGCCGAGACTGTCGGGATAGGTCACGTCCTCAAAGAGCCGCAGGCCGTCCAGGATGTCCGTCTTCGTCCGCTGGTAGTGAGGCAGCACCTGGGCCTTCGTGATGCCCAGGCCTGGCAGGAAACGGGGATGCTCCGGCCGGGTCTCCCCCGGCAGCTCCGGCTGGACGTAGACCGTCTCCGCGCTGTTCATGGTCCCGGCGCTGATGCCCAGCACCACACCGCCGAAGCCCGCCATGGCCTCCCGCAGGCGGACCTCCTGGAAAAAGCGGTTCTGGGCCAGGGTCGGCCCGCCCGCGAGGATGATGAGGTCGGCGGCTTTCACCAGTTCCGCCGCCATCTCCGGGTTCCGGTGGTCCAGGACGCTCCGCAGGGGCACCGGGAAGCCGGCGTTCTCAATGGCCGCGAACATCTCCCCGGCGAAGCGGTCCGTGAAGGCGAAGTCATCCGGGTCCGAGCAGACGAAAAGTCCCCGGGCGGGCCGGGGCATGACCTTCTCCAGTTCCGAGACAAGGCCGTTGGCGGGATTCAGCCGGGTGTGGTCCTGCCCCACCGCCGGACTGCTGGTCAAAAACGCGATCATAGCGAAACTTCCTTTCTGAAATAGCTTTCCCTCTGATCTTATCACGATCTCAGGCAGCTGGTCAAGGGCGCTGCCGCGTGGCCGGTAGGGTGCCAAGGAAGCTTGGCCGCTTTCCACCCCCATTTTCTTTTTGGCGCCCCAAAAAGAAAACGGCGGTGAAGCCGTCAAAAGAAAAAACGCTTTTCGCTGCGCAGTTACGGGCGCGGAGCGCCCTGCCGCGCAGCGGGATGCGGCCCTAAACTGTTCTGCTCAGTTAAGGTAATGTCAGCGTAAGCACGGGCGGGGCTTTGCTGAGACTTCCAAGCGTTGTACGCCGTGCTGCACTCTGATGTCATCGGGCAAAGACCGAATTTGACCAGCTGCTCTTTCCGCGCTCAGAGCGCTGCCCGGGAGGTCGCGGCAACTCTCTGCAACCACCCGTAGGGGCCGATGCCTACATCGGCCCGCTGCTGGGCACTGCCAGCGTTGCACCCGTAGGGCGGGGTGACCTCACCCCGCCGCTCCCCAGGCGCACCCCGCTGTCGGTCCACTCCCGCTCCCCCTGTAGGGGGCGGGCTCTGTCCCGCCCCGTTGGGGCAAGGTCCGTTTCCCGCACAAATTTCCGTTGGTTCCCGAATACTCCCTCGCGTAGGGGCGGACCTGTGTGTCCGCCCGCGGACGGGTCCCGCGAGGAACCGTGTCCGGGCCGACACATAGGTCGGCCCCTACAAAATCTCCATCTACCCCCAAACCGGGCAGGGACGGAGCCCCGCCCCTACGTGAACGCCGGGAGCTTCCCGCAGCGGCGGGGAACGCCCCCCAACGACGAAAAGAGCTGCCTTGCGGCAGCTCTTTCTCTTTGTGCTCAGCAGGCGCGGGGCGGACAGACGCTGTCGGCCAGCTCCCGGGCCACCCGGCGGATGCGTTCCTCCTCGGTCTCAGGGGGGAGGTCCGGGACCCGCTCCTCCCGCCGCCGGCGGCGGAGGAGGGCCACCAGGGGCACGGTCAGGGTCAGCCCCCCGCCCAGAAGGTGCAGCAGGGGCGAAACGCGGGCGTAGTCCTCCCACAGGAGGGGGAGGACGGCGTCCAGAGCGCCGAAGAGCCCCAGCAGCAGGAGGATCAGGCCAAAGGTCCGCTTGCGGAAGATCTTTCTCAGCGGGAGCTCCGGGCAGGCCAGCTTGGCGCTGACCGCCAGCACCCCCAGGAGTACCAGGGCCGTCAGGACCCACTTCACCGCGACGCTCGCCACCGGCGAGAGGAAAGGCCAGGCCAGGGCGGCCAATTGCAGGATCGCCCAGCCCAGGCACCAGAGGGGGAAGGCGGTCGCCGCCCGGACCCAGGCGGGCAGGCTCAGGACTGCCTCCCGGACGCCGGTGCGGGCCTGGGCGCGGAGGCGCTTCGCCCCCCGGAGCTCGTCGCCGCTGTCGCCGTCGTCCCCGCCGTCATCCAGCAGGTCCCCGGCGGCGGGACTCACCTGGGCATCCGGCTGCAGCAGGTCCACCGGGTCCGCGAAGGCGGAGCCCAGCACCACCCCGGCGGCCGCCGCCAGTCCCGCGGCGGTCAGAGCCGCCTGCTTCTTTCGATCCTTTGCCATGGTCTTGCCCCCTTCTGCGGGATTTTTCCCCTTTATTCTACCGCCTTTCCGGAAAAATGGCAAGTCCCGCCGCCGGGAGGAAAAATCTTAACAGAAAGGAAACGCCCCTTTCTGTTATAATAAGTGCATTCTACCCGGGGCCCGCCCCGGCGAGCCCCCGTTTTTCCCCCGGGGAGGCCCTGTCTCCCCCCGAAAGACCCGCCCCGGCGTCCCGCGGACGCCCCTGCCCAGGAAAGACTAACTATTAAATGTCAAGTCTGAAATGTGAGGAGTGGTAAAAATTTTAGACGGATCAAAAGGGCATAGCAAAGCGGACATCCAGATGGACG
>SFLD01000062.1 GCA_004553545.1 Clostridiales bacterium
GCCCTGTCGGACAGCTTGGTTAGAATATCACGCCCTCCCTACAAAGTCAACCCCTTTTTCCCATCTTTTCCGAAAACCCGACATCACCGTGTTGATACACACGGATCCCATCATTTCTCCTTATATTCCGCCCCACTTTTCTCCCCTACGTCCCCTTTCCCCATTAACCGTTCTTATTTCGTCTCCCATCTTCCCCGAGTAAAAGAGAGCGGACGGCGCAGCCGTCCGCTCTCTTTTATTTCATATGTACATCTCACTTGCCCCGGACGGCCTCAAACTCGTCCACGATGGCCTTCTCCGGCGCGGGGGTCAGCAGGGACACCACCACAATGGCGACGCTGGCCACGAGGAAGGCGGGCAGCAGCTCATAGATGCTCCAGGCGCCGCCCATGGGGGCGATGAGGTACTTCCAGACGAAGACCATGACGCCGCCGGAGACCATGCCCGCGAGAGCCCCCCACTTGTTGGAGCGCTTCCAGAACAGGGCGAAGAGCACCACGGGGCCGAAGGCCGCGCCGAAGCCCGCCCAGGCGAAGGACACCACCCGGAAAACGGAGCTGTTGGGATCCCAGGCCAGGAAGATGCTGATGACGGCGATGACAAGAACGGTGACGCGGGCCACCAGCATGGCGGTCTTCTCGCTGAGCTTCACATGGAAGAAGTTCTGCATCAGGTCCTGGGACACGCTGGAGGCCGCCGTCAGCAGCTGGGAGTCCGCCGTGGACATGGTTGCGGCCAGGATGCCGGAGATGATGACGCCGGCGGCGATGATCAGCAGGAAGCCGTGCTGGCTCATGAGGTTTGCCAGCTGGATGATGATGGTCTCCGCCTCGGCACTGCTGCCCAGGAAGGGGACCTTGCCGGCCTTGGTGACAGCCAGGCCGATGACGCCGATGGCGATGGCGATGGCCATGGAGATCACCACCCAGACGGTGGCGATGCGGCGGGAGAGGTTCAGCTCCTTCTCCTCCCGGATGGCCATGAAGCGCAGGAGGATGTGGGGCATGCCGAAGTAGCCGAGACCCCACGCCAGGGTGGAGAGGATGCTGAGGGTACCGAAGCTGGCGGCGCTGCCGGCGGCAACGTCATAGCCCTGGGTCAGGTCCAGGTAGCCGGGCAGGGACCGGGCGTTCTCCAGCACGGCGTCCACGCCGCCGGCCTGGCCCACGCCGAAGCAGACCACCACGATGAGGGCAACGGTCATAAAGATGCTCTGCACCAGGTCCGTGGTGGAAACGGCCAGGAAGCCGCCCAGCACGGTATAGGCGATGATGACCACGGCGCCGATGATCATGGCGGTGTGGTACTCAAAGCCAAAGAGGCTATTGAAGAGGGTGCCAACAGCCTTGAAGCCGGAGGCGGTGTAGGGGATGAAGAACACCAGGATCACGACCGCCGCGATGCAGGAGAGCACGTGGCGCTGGTCGCCGTAGCGGCGGGAGAAGAAGTCCGGCACGGTGATGGCCCCCAGCCGGTCGGAGTAACGGCGGATGCGCCGGGCCACGATGAGCCAGTTGAGGTAGGTGCCGGTAGCCAGGCCAATGCAGGTCCAGGTGACCTCCGGCAGGCCGCAGAAGTAGGCGAGGCCCGGCAGGCCCATCAGGAGGTAGCTGCTCATGTCGCTGGCCTCCGCGCTCATGGCGGTGACCACAGGGCCCAGACTCCGGCCGCCCAGATAGAAATCGTGGGAGCTGCCGCTGCCGCCCCGGCGGCTGAAGTAAACGCCGATGAGCAGCATGCCCACCAGGTACACGAATACGGTGACTAGGATCAGGATCTGGGAACTCTCCATGGTACTCTCTCCTTCTCGGGAACGAAACGTCCAACTCTTGATTGATGGGGACGATGATAGCACATTTCTCACTAGAATGAAATACAGAATCCCGTATAGAATGAGTTCTATACGGGATTCTGCCGCAATTCAATTTTTCGTTGGTATCTCTGTGTTTTTTACTGAACGAAGCCTTGAAATGGCATCCGTACTTAAAAAATTTTTTCTCCCGTCTCGTGCCCGCCCCGGTAACTTTCCAGGAACATGGGGGTGGTCCGGGCGGCGTAGCTCACCAGGGAGTACTCCCCGCTGCAGAGGCACCAGTCGTAGAGCTGGGCTCGCTCCCAGAGGGCGAAGGCCTTCACGATCTCGTTGACGCTGAGGTCCCGGCGGAGCTGCCCCTTTTCCTGCCCGGTTCGGATGATCTGCCGCAGTAGCTTGAAGTAGACCCGGTCCCGGTCCAGCAGATGCTTCTCGCCCCGGGCCAGGAGCTGGGTGGAGAGCAGCCGGGTCAGAAGGTCGATGGAGATGCTGGACTCGATCATCACGTAGAGCTCATGATTGAGCAGGATCAGCTTGTCCACGGCATCCTCCGCGGCGGCCAGGGCCTCGGAGCGCTCCAGCTCCTCATACTTCTCATCGAAGACGTAGGCCAGGGTCCCCATCAGGGAATCCTTCCCGTCAAAGTAGTGGTAGAAGGAGCCCTTGGAGGTCTCGGATTCGAAGACGATGTCCTCCACCGTGGTGTCGTCGTAGCCCTGCTCGTAGAAGAGCTTCCAGGCGGCGGAGATGATGCGCCCCCGGGTGTTGCGGCTGTTTTTTCTGGCCATGGCGCGGCCCCCTTCCCATGTTTTGGCTCTCCTCAGCATACCATAAAGAAGGGAAAAGCGCAAACCCTTCCTTCCCGCTCCCGCAAGAGCATTTTTTGCATGGTTTATGGCACCATATCCGTTGCAGTCCGGTGAATCGTGCTGATATAATAGGGGCAGAGAGCTTTGAGAGGGGGCAGCGCGTGGAATTCTGGAAAATGAACGGCGCCGGGAACGACTTCATCATCCTCAACAACCTGGTGGAGAAGCTGCCGGAGTCAGCCTTCCCCGCTCTGGCGCGGCGGCTCTGCGAGCGGCATCTCTCCATCGGGGCCGACGGCCTCATCGTGGTGGACGCCGCCCAGGACCGGGGCGACTACCGGATGCGCTTCTACAACTCCGACGGGTCCCTGGGCGAGATGTGCGGCAACGGCGCCCGCTGCGTCTGCCGCTACGGCTGCGAGACCGGCCTCGCCGGGGAGAAGCAGACGGTGGAGACCACCGCCGGCATCGTCACCGGCGTCCGCATCACGGAGCGGCTCTACCGCGTCCGGCTCAACGACCCCACCGTGGTGAAGCTGGACTGCCCCGTGGAGGCGGAGGGCGTCGCCTGGCCCTGCTCCTATGTGGAGCTGGGGAACCCCGGCATCCCCCACGCGGTGATCCCCTGGGCGGGCCTCCGCTCCGTCGACGAGGGCAGGCTCCGGGAGATCGGGCGGGCGCTGCGCCATCACCCCGCCTTCCCCAAGGGTGCCAACGTGAATTTCTACGAGCTCCTGGGTAAGGATACCCTTTATGAGCGCACCTATGAGCGGGGCGTGGAGGATTTCACCTACGCCTGCGGCACCGGCACCGGCAGCGTCGTCACGGTGCTGACCCTCCAGGGCAAGGTCAGCGGCAAGGCCGTGAAAGTCCAGATGACCGGCGGCGAGCTCATCATCGACGCCAAGCGCCGGGGCAGCCGGGTGGAGCGGCTCTTCCTCACCGGCCCCACCAACATCGTCTGCAAGGGCCAGGTCACCGACGAGGACCTGGCGCTCTGAAAAACCGTCCCTTCCCACCATTCTTCGTTTTTAAGTAAGGAGAGAGCGCATGAGCAAGAAGATCCTGGATCATTCCTCCGTCAAGCGGAACTACCGCTTCCTGGCCATTCTGCTGGCCTGCATGGTGGCCGGCGCCCTGCTGGGCTGGTTCAAGCCGGCCTGGGGTCATAACATTGCCTTCCTGGGCAAGGTTTTCATCAACATGATGTTCTGCATCGTGGTGCCGCTGGTCTTCGCCTCCATCGCCGGGTCCATCGCCGGGATGGAGAGCCGCCACCGGGCCGGCAAGATCATGGGAACCACCGTGGCCACCTTCGTCATCACCGGCGCCATCGCCGCCGTCATCATGTTCGTCCTTATGAAGCTCTTCCCCCCCGTGCTGGTGCCCTGGAGCGACCTTGCCAGTGAGGAGATGGGCGAGTACGCCACCCTGACGGAGATGATCGTGAACTTCTTCACGGCGGAGGACTTTGTGGGCCTCCTCAGCCGCCGGGCCATGCTGCCCCTCATCGTCTTCTCCGTGCTCTTCGGCTTCGCCGTGCAGATGACCGGCGGCAAGGAGTCCGCCGTGGGCAAGTGGCTCCTGGGCCTCTCCGACGTGATGCTGAAGTTCGTCCAGATCATCACCTACTACGCCCCCATCGCCTTCTTCGCCATCTTCGCGGATCTCGTGGCTACCTACGGCGCCGAGGTCTTCAAGGGCTACGGCCGGGCCATGCTGGTCTACTATCCCCTGTGCTTCCTCTACCTCTTCACCGCCTTCCCCTTCTTTGCCTGGTTCGGCGGCGGCAAGGGCGCCGTCGGCGTCATGTTCAAGCACCTGGCCCGTCCCGCGGTGGTGTCCCTCGGCACCTGCTCCTCCGTCGCCACCATCCCCACCAACCTGGAGGAGGCCGCCGAGACCGGCATCGACAAGGACATCGCCGGCATGGTGGTGCCCCTGGGCGCAACGATGCACATGGACGGCTCCTGCTTCTCCTGCGTGCTGAAGATTGCCTTCGTCCTGGGCGTCTTCGGCCAGGACCTCAGCTGGAGCCAGCTGCCCTTCATCGTCCTCGTGGCGGTGCTCTCCTCCGTTGGCATGAGCGGCGTCCCCGGCGGCGGCTACATCGGCGAGTATATCATCTGCTCCATCTTCTTCCCCACCCAGATGGAGCTGGCCTTCCCCATCCTGGTGGCCATCGGCAACCTGGTGGACCCCCCCGCCACCATGATCAACGCCTCCGGCGACTACGTGGTGACCTTCATCGTCTCCCGCTTCGTGGAAGGCAAGGACTGGCTGCAGAAGCAGCTCCGCGCCAAGGCCGACTGATCCCGCGCAAAGCGCCCGCCCTGCGGGCTTCCCATACCCTCCCTCATAAGAAAGCGCCCGGACCTCCGTCCGGGCGCTTTCTTCATCCTTCCCGCTTCCACATCCGGTATCCCAGCAGCAGTGAGAGAACCGCCAGCACCGCTCCGCAGCCCGCCGCCGTCCAGAACTGCCAGGACCCTGCCTCCTGCACGGCGGCCCCCAGGGCGGTCTCCGCCAGCATCATGGGCAGCATCCCGGCAAGGCTCCCGGCGAGGTACGGCCCATACCGCATCCCGGAGGCCCCGAACCAGAGGCTCACGGCGTCGCAGGGCAGCAGCCCCATGGCCCGGACCAGCGCCAGAAGGCGGAAGGCGCTCTCCCGCTCCAGTTCCTCCAGCCGGGCAAGCTGCGGCCAGCGCCGCAGCAGCGCCCCCTGGACATCCACCCCCATCCGCCGCCCCAGAAGGAAGGGCAGCGACACGCAGACGGCCAGCCCCGCCGTGTTGACGGCGAAGGCCAGCGGCAGCGGAAAGATGGCCCCCGCCGCGAGGTAGATAGAGGAGCAGCAGCGGGAAGACCAGGGAGAGACCCTTGAGCCCATAGAGCCCCATCAGGAAAAGTCCCGCCAGAGCCGGGCTCTCCGGCGTCCAGGAGAGGAGCTCCGAAAGACGCATCTCCCGCCCCAGGACCAGAAACACCGCCGCAAAGACCCCCATGGCCCCCAGCGGCACCCAGCGGACCCATCTCTTCATGCTCTCCCCTCCCTTGCGCTTTTTCTCCAAATATGTTATCCTATGCAATCAACAGATCCTTTATGCCCCCGTCTCCGGTGAAAAAGGAGGTCTCCCATGCGGAACACGAAAGCCCTCATTGCCGACGCCTTTGCCCAGCTCCTGGAGGAGAAGCCCTACCGCCGCATCACCGTCCGGGACATCGTGGAGCGCTGCGGCGTCAACCGCAACACCTTCTACCGCTACTATCAGGACATTCCCTCCCTCCTTCAGGCCCTGGTCCAGGAGAAGGGGGACTGGCTCATTGAGAACTACTGTCGCCGGGGCCAGCCCATGCACTGCATCCGCCCCCTGATCCAGTACAGCCTGGACCACCGCAGGGCCGTCCTCCACGTCTACCGCTCCCTCCCCCGGGAGGAGTTCCAGACCGGCCTCTCCCGCATCGCCGGGTCCCTGGTGGAAGGCTACTTTGAAAAGGCCGGGGTCGCCCTGACCATCCCGCCGGAGGACCGGGCCCTGCTGATGCGCTTCTACCGCTGCGCCATGGTGGGCTCCGCCCTGGACTGGCTGGAGGGCGGCATGGAGACGGACCTCCTGGCGGAGGCAGAGTTCCTCTGCCGCCTGATGGAGCAGAGCGGCCAGCAGGCCCTGCTTCTGGGCCACCCGCCCATTCCCCCTGTCTGAAAACCCGAACGGCGCTCCCCTCGCGCGAGGGGAGCGCCGTGTTCTCTCTCCGCCTTCGGCGGCTCCGGGACGGATGAGTTTTGAGAGAAGAAGAGACAGAGAGGTACGGAAGGTCCCCGGAGCCGCCGTCGGTCACATCATTTCCCGGCCCGCGCGGCCTTCTCCGCCTGCCGCTCCGCCCAGAGGCGGTCCGCCTCCGGCTTCCAGCAGGCGGCGTAGCCGTCGCACTTGGCGCAGAGGTGCTCCGCCGTCTCCGGGGACTGGGGGTCCGTGGAGTGAGCGCCGGTCTCCGCCACCATGGCCCGG
>SFLD01000028.1 GCA_004553545.1 Clostridiales bacterium
AGGGGCTCCGCTTTCTACAATATATGAGTGATTCCCGGTTCCTGCCATGGCCGGAATCCATTGTAACTACTATACTTTTGAAGTTTTGCTCATGGCTGCTGCTCTTAGACAGAAGGAGGTGAGAGGGCAATGGACTTTGAGGATGTCTACCGGCGCTATTTCGGGGATGTCTACCGCTATCTCCTGCGGCTCAGCGGCAGTGAGACCGTGGCGGAGGACGTCACCAGCGAGACCTTCCTCCGGGCCATGCAGGCCCTGCCCCGGTTCCGGGGGGACTGCGACGTCCGGGTCTGGCTCTGCCGCATTGCCCGGAACACCTACTTCAGCATCTGCCGGGACCCGGATAACCAGCCCATGGAGGAGCCGGGGGAGGAGCAGCGGGACTCCGCCCCGTCGCCGGAGGAGGAGACCCTCCGCCGGGAGGAGGGCCAGCGTCTGCGCCGGCTCCTCCACGGTCTGGAGGAGCCCTATCGGGAGGTCTTCCTCTGGCGGCACTACGGGGGCCTGGGCTTCCGGGAGATCGGACAGCTCTTCGGAAAGAGCGAGAACTGGGCCTGCGTCACCTATCACCGGGCCCGGGGAAAACTGCGGAAGGAATGGGAGGCGTCAACATGAGAGACTGCGGCATCGCGCGGGATCTGCTGCCCCTCTACCAGGAGGGGATGCTGAGCCCGGACAGCGTGGAGTTCCTGGAGGAGCATCTGAGGACCTGCCCCGCCTGCCGGGCGGAGCGGGAAAAACTGGCGGCGGGGCCGGTCCCGCCGGAGGAGAAAACGGAGAAGGCGCCGGAGCTGGAGCGCGTCCGGCAGAAGCTCCGCCGCCAGCGGCGGCGGACGGCGATCCTGGCGGTCTGCCTGGCTCTGGCGCTGGCCACAGCCCTGTTTGCCCGCCTGACGGAGCGGCACTACTTCCCGGAGCCCAAGGGCGTCGTCAGCGTGGTCAGTGAGCCGGGGAGCGGGGGAAAGGTCCTGCGCTTTGCCGGCAATGTCACCGGGGCGGAGGTCTCCTACCAGAAGGCGGAGGGCGGCGGAAGCGCCGTGTTCCTCAGCGTCTGGTGGACGGAGTGGGACCGGCTCTTCGGGAACACCCTTTCGGAAATGCCCGCTCCGGCGGGGAACGCCGTCTATTTCAGTCCTAATAACGGGACGGATGACATCCTCCTCTGGGGCCGGGACCAGGCGCCGGGAGGCGGCGTCATCAGCCTGCCCCGGCTGGCCCTGGCCTACTACGCCGCCCTGGCCCTGGCCGCGCTGGCGGTGCTGGGCATCCTGGCCCTGGCCCTGCGGAAGCGGAAATGCGGCCCCTGGCTGCGGCGGGCAGCCCTGGTCCCGGCGGTGTACCTTCTGGGGGAGCTGCTGGTGCTGGGGGTCAACACCGTCAGCTACAGCCTGGCGCGGGACTTCGCCCTGATCCTGGTGACGGCCCTCTTCCTCTATCCGGCTCTGCTGCTGGCCGATGTCATCCGGACGGAGCGGCAGCGCCGGAAGCTGCCGGAAACGCTCTGAGATAAAGCTCCCGACCGCGGGACGCCCACCGGGCGCCCCGCGGTTTCGCTTTGGGGATCGGAAGCGGGAACTTTTTGAGGGGATCGGACGTCTTAGGGAGGGAGAGGGAAGTTTTGGGCGGAAAAGGCTGGAAAACGGAAAGAATCTTGTGAACAATTGTGAACTTTTCTTGCATTGGGGGGAAAGTCCGTTTATAATGGGACTATCATTTGAATTATGTCGACTCCGCCGTGGGGATGCCCGGGGCGGGGCCGGTTTCTAGAAGGAGCGGAAGGGGATATGATCCGTCTCAAGGACGTGGAAATGGAGTACGAAAACGGCACGGCGGCCATCCGGGGCATCTCGTTGGATATCCAGGATGGGGAGTTCGTGTTTCTGGTGGGGCCTTCCGGCAGCGGGAAGTCCACCCTCATCAAGCTGCTCACCGGGGAAGTGGTGCCGTCCTCCGGGCGCATCATGGTGAACGGCTTTGCCGTCAGCAGCATCACGCCGCGCATTTTGCCTCTCATGCGGCGGACGCTTGGCATCATCTTTCAGGATTTCCGACTGATCCCGAAGAAGACCGTCTACGATAACCTGGACTTCGTGATGCGGGCGGTGGGCGCGCCGAATAAGGAAATCCGCCAGCGCATCCCCTATGTGCTGGATCTCGTGGGCCTCAAGAAAAAGGCGGACTACTACCCCACGGAGCTCTCCGGCGGTGAGCAGCAGCGGGTGGCCATCGCCCGGGCGTTGGTGAATAACCCCGACACCATCATCGCGGACGAGCCCACCGGCAACCTGGACCCCGAGCGGTCGCTGGAGCTGATGGACCTCCTCGTGCGCATCAACGCCCTGGGCACCACTGTGGTGGTGGTGACCCACGAGAAGGAGCTGGTGAACCGCTTCGGCAAGCGGGTGGTGACCCTGGAGAAGGGCCGCGTCATCCGGGACCAGGTAGGCGGCTATGTGGGAGGGCGCATCCATGAGTAATCATCGTTTCGGCTACTTCCTGCGGGAGGGGCTGCGGAATATGTTCAGCCATGGCTTCATGTCCTTCGCCGCCATCGGCGTGACGGTGGCGTGCCTCGTCATCATGGGGACCTTTACCCTGGTGGCGGTGAACGCCGACGCCCAGCTGAAGGACCTGGAGAGCGAGAACGAGTTTCTGGCCTTTGTGGACGAGAGCCTCACGAGAAGCGAGGCAGAGGGCCTGAAGGCCCAGATTGAGGCTGTTCCCAACGTCCGCTCCGTCCGCTTCATCACGAGAGAGGCGGCTACCAGTGCCTTCGCGGACCAGTACCCCGACGAGCAGATGTTCCAGGACCTGGACCCGGAGATCTTCCGGGACCGCTACGCCGTCCATGTGGAGGACCTGAGCCAGCTCAATGAGACCGTGGCGGCCGTCAGCGCCATCCCCGGCATCGGCGGCTACCGGGCGGACGAGGAGGTGGCCGGGGGGCTTCTCACCGTGCGGAATATCGCGACGGTGGTGTGCCTGACCCTCATCGCCATCCTCTTTCTGGTGTCCATCTTCATCATCTCCAACACCATCAAGCTCACCACCTTTGACCGGCGGGAGGAGATCGCCATCATGCGGATGGTGGGCGCCACCAACGGCTTCATCCGCTGGCCCTTCGTGTATGAGGGCTTCATGATCGGACTTCTGAGCGCGGTCATCGCCTTCGGGCTCCAGTGGCTCCTCTACGCGGCGGTGGCCAAGGGCGTGGCCAACAGCGACACCCTGAAGCTCATCCACGTGGTGGACTTCACCACCTTCTGGAAGCCGGTGGTGGCGGTCTTCGCCGGGGCGGGTATCCTCATCGGCGTGGGAGGCAGCCTCTCCGCCATCCGGAAGTTCCTGCAGGCCTGAGAAAGGGAGGACGGCATGAGAAGAACAAAGACCCGGCGCGCAGCCGCCCTGCTGGCATTTCTGCTGGCCCTGGCGGTGCTGACGCCGACCCTGACCCTGCCGGTGGAGGCTGTGAAGCAGTCGGACATCGACGCGCTGAAGGAGGACGCCAATGACCTCGCCTCCCAGCGGAAGAAGCTGCAGGAGCGCATCAACGCCCTGAAAAGCGATAAGAGCAAGGCCATTCAGCAAAAGGAGTTGCTGGACGAGCAGGTGGACAACACCCAGGCCGAGATCAACAACGTCCAGCGGCAGATCGACACCTATACCGCCCTCATCGCCCAGACCGAGGACGAGCTGGCGGAGGCGGAGCGGCAGGAGGAGGCCCAGTACGAGCTCTTCTGCGCCCGGGTCCGGGCCATGGAGGAGCGGGGCGACATCAGCTACTGGGCGGTGCTCTTCCGGGCGGAGAGCTTCACGGACATGCTCTCCCGGCTGGACGCCATCAATGAGCTGATGGACTCCGACCAGGCGGTCATCGACCGGCTGCAGGCCCTGCAGGAGGAGATCAAGACCAAGCAGGCGGACCTGGAGGAGCAGAAGGCCGGGGTGGAGAGCGCCAAGGCGGAGCTCCTGCAGAAGAAGAGCGAGCTGGAGGACCAGCGGGCCGAGGCTATCGCCCTGGTGAAGGAGATCGACGACAACCAGGCGGAGTACCAGGCCACGGTGGACCAGATCAAGGCTGACGAGCAGCGCATCGAGCAGCAGGTCAAGGAGATGCAGAAAAAGCTGGAGGAGGAGATGGCGGCCCAGGGGAAGAACTACAACACCAACCCCGGCGGCTACATCTGGCCGGTGGACAGCCGGTACATCACCTCCACCGTGGGCGGGCGGACCTCCCCCGGCGGCATCGGCTCCACCAACCACAAGGGCACGGACATCGGCCGGGTGGGCTACACCAGCTCCGTCTACGCCGCCAAGGCCGGGACGGTGATCATCTCCCAGAAGTCCAGCTCCTACGGAAACTATATCGTCATCTCCCACGGCTCCGGCAACACCACCCTCTACGCCCACCTCTCCAGCCGGAAGGTCAGCGTGGGGGACGTGGTGCAGCAGGGCCAGGTCATCGGCATCACCGGCTCCACGGGCCACTCCACGGGGCCGCACCTGCACTTTGAGATCACGGAGAACGGCGTGCGCATCAATCCCCTGAACCACGGGGCGGAGCCCAGGAAGGGCTACCTCACGGGCTATACCCTCTCCGGCAGCGCCTGAGATATGATTTTCCCTCCCGCCCCATAGACTGGGGCGGGAGGGATGCTTTATGCTGGGGTGGCTCTGTTGGAGCGAGGGGCAGGAGCGGGCCGGGCGGGCGGAACTGGCGGGACTGCCGGTCCTCCGGGTCCCGGTCCGCCGAAAGAATGGGACGCCGGAGTGGCTGCTGCGGCGGCGGGTCCGGGCAGCGGGACGGACGCTGGCCCGGGCGGGCGTCCGGCGGGTGATATTGCCAGAGGGCTTTTCCTATGGGGCGCTTTTGGCGGGGGAGGGGGTCTTCCCGGTGGAGACCCTGCCCCTCTGGCGCTCTCTCGCGGCGGAGCTTGCCTGGCGGGCGCTCCGGGAGCGGGGCGCTGGCGGGGAAGGGGCCGCCGTCTGCGCCGACACCCTCACGGGAGAGGTCCGGCGGACGGTGGAGGCGCTGCTGCGGCGCTGCCGGACGGTTTCCCTGGACGCGCCGGACCCGGAGGGAGCCTACGCCAGGGGCCTGCGGCGGAGCCTGGGGGCGGCGCTGCGGACCGGGGACGCCGGGGCGGAGGTCCGCCTGCTCTTCGTCCGGCGGGGGCCGGAGCGGGCGGGGGATATCCCACTCTATCCCGGGGCGGAGGGCCCGAAGGCGGCCCTCCGGCTGCCGGAAAAATGGGAGGCACGGCTGCCGGAGGGGACCCAACGGGAGCAGATCGCGGCCGCCCTTCTTGCCGCCGGACGCCTCCGGCGGGAGGAAATTGCCATTGACAGTGCTTGACATTCGGAAAACTTGACTCTATAATACAACACTATGATATAATATAGAATAGGTATGGGCATCGCCTGACGGGCGAAAATCGACAGGATGAAAGGAACGGAACCGCAATGGCAATGGAAAAAGGATACAAAATGAGTCAGGCTCGCTTTGACGAGCTGAGCCAGGAGCTGAACTATTTGAAGACCACCCGCTCGGATGAGGTGGCGGAGCAGATCAAGGTAGCCCGCGGTTTCGGCGACCTGTCCGAAAACAGCGAGTATGACGAGGCCAAGAACGAGCAGGGCAAGCTCTACTCCCGCATCGCGGAGCTGGAGGAGGTCCTGCAGCACGTGGTCATCGTGGACGAGAATGACAGCCCCAGCAACGTCATCGCCATCGGCTGCACCGTGACGGTGGAGGATGCCAAGGGCAATGAGATGACCTGCAAGATCGTGGGCTCCCAGGAGGCCGATCCCATGCACAAGGTCTTCTCCGAGGAGTCTCCCTTCGGCAAGGCCCTCATCGGCGCCCAGGAGGGCGACGAGGTGACGGTGGAGGCCCCCATGGGCACCCTCGTCTACCGGGTGAAGAAGATCGAGCGCTAAGGAGAAGAGAGATGGCTGAAAAGAACAACCAGGCCCAGCCGGAGCTGAGCCTTTCCGAGCAGACCCGCATCCGCCGGGAAAAGCTGGCGGCCCTGCAGCAGGCGGGCCAGGACCCCTTTGAGATCACCCGCTTTGACTGGGACGCCACCTCTCAGCAGATCAAGGACAATTTTGACGCCATGGAGGGCAAGGCCGTGAAGGTGGCCGGCCGTCTCATGAGCAAGCGCGGCATGGGCAAGGTCAGCTTCTGCGACCTGCAGGACCGGGATGGCCGCATCCAGCTCTACGCCCGCCAGGACGAGATGGACGAGGAAGTCTATCAGAAGTTCAAGAAGTTCGACATCGGCGACATCGTGGGCGTCGAGGGAGAGGTCTTTCGCACCCAGCGGGGGGAGATGAGCGTCCGGGCTCACAATATCATCCTGCTGAGCAAGTCTCTGCTGCCCCTGCCGGAGAAGTTCCACGGCCTGCAGGACAAGGAGCTCCGCTTCCGCCAGCGCTATGTGGACCTGATGGTGAATCCCGAGGTGAAGCGCAACTTCGTCATCCGCTCCCAGTTCATCAAGCATCTGCGGGATTACCTGGACGGCATGGGCTACATCGAGGTGGAGACCCCGGTGCTGAATACCATCGCCGGCGGCGCCGCCGCCCGGCCCTTCATCACCCACCACAATACCCTGGATATCGACATGTACATGCGCATCGCCACGGAGCTGCCCCTGAAGCGGCTCATCGTGGGCGGCATGGACCGGGTCTATGAGATCGGCCGCATCTTCCGCAACGAGGGCATGGACCCCAAGCACAACCCGGAGTTCACCACCGTGGAGCTCTATCAGGCCTACGCCGATTTCCACACCATGATGGACATCGCCGAGGGCGTGTACACCACCTTCGCCCAGAAGTACCTCGGCACCTATGAGCTGGAGTGGATGGGCGAGAAGATCGACCTGACCCCCGGCTGGCCCCGCATGACCATGGTGGAGGCCGTGCGGAAGTACGTGGGCATCGACTTTGACGCCATCACGGATGACGCTGAGGCCGTGGCCGCCGCCAAGGAAAAGGGCGTGGAGCTGGCGGACGCCGCCGAGAAGACCTGGGGCAACGCCCTCTACGCCTGCTTCGACCAGAAGGTGGAGGAGCACCTGGTGCAGCCCACCTTCATCACCATGTACCCGGTGGAGGTCAGCCCCCTCACCAAGCGCAGCCCCAATGACCCCCGGCTCACCGAGCGGTTTGAGTTCTTCATCTGCCGCAGCGAGATGGGCAACGCCTACTCCGAGCTCAATGACCCCATCGACCAGCGTCGGCGCTTTGAGAAGCAGGCCGAGCAGCGGGAGCGGGGCGACGACGAGACCGAGATGCTGGACGAGGATTTCCTCACCGCCATGGAGTACGGCATGCCCCCCACCGGCGGCCTGGGCATGGGCATCGACCGGGCCGTGATGCTCTTCACCGGCACGGACACCATCCGGGAGGTCATCCTCTTCCCGACCATGAAGCCCCAGGGCGAGGTGAAGACCGCGCCCAAGGCCGCCCCCAAGGCGGAGGAGAAGATCGATTTCTCCAAGGTGGAGATCGAGCCGCTGTTCCGTGACTTCGTGGATTTTGAGACCTTCAGCAAGTCCGATTTCCGGGCGGTGAAGGTGAAGGCCTGCGAGGCCGTGAAGAAGAGCAAAAAGCTCCTGAAGTTCACCCTGGACGACGGCAGCGGAGAGGACCGGGTGATCCTCAGCGGCATCCACGAGTACTACGAGCCGGAGGAGCTGGTGGGCAAGACCTGCATCGCCATCACCAACCTGCCGCCGAGAGCCATGATGGGCATCGATTCCTGCGGCATGCTGATCTCCGCCGTGCATCACGAGGAGGGCGCCGAGCGGCTGCACCTTCTGATGGTGGACGAGCACATCCCGGCGGGGGCCAAGCTCTACTGAGACCAAAGACAACCTGCGGGGCTTCCCGGCGTGCCGGGGAGCCCCTGAGAGGTCATTGCCATGTATGTTGACAGCCATGTGCATCTTTCCCACCGGCTCTATGACGGGCAGTTCCCCTGCCTGACGCGGGAGCAGGGGGAGTGGCGCCGTCTGCCGGAGGAGACCCGGGAGGGCCTGGTGGAGGCGCTCCGGGAAGCAGGGGTGACCCTCTGCCTGGAGCCGGGGATCGACCTTGCCTCCCTGGACCGGCTGATGGCGCTGGCGGAGCGCTGGCCGGACTTCCTGCTGCCGGCGGTGGGCATCCACCCCACGCGGGCGCCGGGGACGCCCTGGCGGGCCTGGCATGTGCTGGAAGCCCTCTCCCAGGAGAAGGCGGTGGCCGCCATCGGCGAGCTGGGATTGGATTACCACCTGCCCCGGCGGGAGCAGCACCGCCTGCGCCAGAAGCTCTGGTTCTGCTGGCAGCTGTCCCTGGCCCACCGGCGGGAGCTGCCCCTGGTCCTGCACATCCGCCAGGCGGATGGGGACGCCATCCGCATCCTGCGCCGCTATCGGGGGAAGCTCCACGGCGGCGTCTGCCACTGCTTTCAGGGGGATGCCGCCCTGGCCCGGATCTATACTCGGGAGCTGGGGCTGCACCTTGGCATCGGCGGGGCGCTGCTGCAGACGCCGGAGCGCTGCGCCGCCCTGGAGGCGGCCGTGCGGGAGACCCCGCTGTCCTTCCTCCTGCTGGAGACGGACGGCCCCTACGTGAAGCCCGCCCGACCGGAGGGGATGGGCTCCAAAGCCTGGCAGAAGACCCGGAACAGCGGGCTCATCCTGCCGGCGGTGGCGGAGCGGATCGCGGAGCTGAAGGGCGTCCCGCCCCAGACAGTGGCGGAGGCCACCGCTGCCAACGCGCGCCGGCTCTTTTGCCCGGAGGGAGACAGAGATGGAGTGCTATCGCTTTGAGGAGGGGCTGGTCCCCCTGACAGGGGACATCCCCGGAGAATGGGAGCGGCTTTTGCTGCTGGCAAAACCCGCCGAGCTGGCGGAACTCCGCCTGCCGGAGGGCGTCACGCCGCCGGAGGTGCCGGAGAACCCCCACGAGTCCCAGTTCTGCTGGCTGCGGGCGGAGAGGAAGGGCATCTTCGCCCAGATCCGGGTCCCGGCCCTGGGGAAACGGGCGGGGGGACGCTTTGCTTTCTCCTGGCAGGGGAGCAGCCTTCTGGTGCTGGACCCGGAGGGCCTGGTCTCCGCCTGTGTGAAGGAGATCCGGACCATGCGGCCCCACAACGCCGACGGGGCGGACAACTTTTTAGCGGACCTCTTCATCACGCTGCTGAAGGACGACCTGGGCGGGCTTTTACAGCTGGAGACCCGGCTCAGCAACTTGGAGCAGGCGGTGCTGACGGACCAGTCCGGCCGCTTCCTGCACCAGATGAGCGTCATCCGGAAGGAGCTGAACCGGGCCAACCGCTTCTACGCCCAGCTGGGGGACTTCGCAAGCTCCCTGCAGGAGTACGCGGGAGACCTTTTTGACACGTTCAGTGCAAAACGTTTCGACGCCTTCCTCCGGAAGGCGGACGCCCTGCGGGAGGAGACCCGGATGCTCCGGGAGTACGCGAGCCAGATAAGCAGTGAATATCAGGCCCAGGTGGACATCCAGCAAAACCGGGTCATGAAGCTCCTCACCATCGTGACCACGATCTTTCTGCCGCTTTCGCTCCTGGTGGGGTGGTACGGCATGAACTTCCAGGGGATGCCGGAGCTTTCCTGGACCTATGGGTACCCGGCGGTCATCGCGGTCTCCGTGCTGCTGGCCGTGGGGCTCATCGTGTATTTCAAAAGGAAACATTGGTTCTGAGCCACGCTCGGAAGAAAGGAGCCGACAGCCCATGGAGAGCATCACCAGTCGGAGCAACCCGCTCTGCGCCCATCTCCGGAAGCTGGCGGCTTCCGCGTCCCACCGCCGGGAGAGCGGGGAGTTCCTCTGCGACAGCCCGAAGCTCTTAGAGGAGGTCCTTCTCTGGCGGCGGGAGCTGCTGAAGACCGTGCTCTGCACGGACCCCGGAAAGCTCCCGGAACTGCCGGAGAGAACGCGGGTCGTGGTGGTACCGGAGAGCCTGATGGAGTACCTCTCCCCGGCCAGGACGCCCCAGGGCGTCATCTCCCTCTGCCGGAAGCCGGAGGAGGCCCTGCCGGAGACCCTGCCGGGGCGGCGATACGCCTTGCTGGACGGGGTCCAGGACCCCGGGAACGTGGGGACCATCCTGCGGACGGCGGACGCCCTCTTCTGCGACGGGCTGCTCCTGGTGGGCGGCTGCGCGGACCCCTGGCAGCCCAAGGCCGTCCGGGCCAGCATGGGGGCGGTCCTGCGCTGCCCGGTCTGGTCCTGCACGGCGGAGGAGGCCAAGGGGCTTCTTTCCTGCAGCGGCATCCCCCTCTACGGGGCGGCGCTGCGGCAGGACACCCTGGACGCCCGGGATATCCCCGAGGGGAAGGCGGCCATCGCCATCGGCAGCGAGGGACGGGGCCTCTCGGCGGAGATGCTGGCCCTCTGCGACGCCACGGTGCGCATCCCCATGGCGGAGCACTGTGAGTCGCTGAACGCGGCGGCGGCCGCTGCGGTGCTCCTCTGGGAGCTGGCGCGGCGGGACGCGCCGGGAAAGTGAGGACGGCATGGCGGCACTGAAGTACTGGATCTGGCTCGCGGAGAAGCGGGGCGTGCGGCGGCAGACGAAGCTGGCGCTGACCCAGCGCTTCGAGACGCCGGAGGAGCTCTACTACGCAGAGACGGACGAGGTCCTGCTCACCGAGGGCATCACCCGGGAGGAGGCCGCAGCCCTGGAGGACAAGGACCTCCGGCGCGCGGAGGAGATCCTGGAGGTCTGTGAGCGGCAGGACTACCGGATCCTCACCATCGCGGACGCGGCGTATCCCCGGCGGCTGCGGAACATCTTTGACCCGCCCATCCTGCTCTACTGCCGGGGGCGGCTGCCCCTCATGGACGAGGAGGCGGCCATCGCCGTGGTGGGCACCCGGAGCTATACGCCCTACGGGGCCCTCTGCGCCGGGAAGCTGGGGGGCCAGCTGGCGGCGGGCGGCGCCGTCATCGTGACGGGCCTGGCCTACGGCATCGACTCCCTGGCGGCGAGAGCCGCCCTGCGGAACGGGGGACGGGTGCTGGGGGTCCTGGGCTGCGGGCTGGACGTGGTCTATCCCCGGGGGAGCGAGGAGCTCTACGAGGACGTGGCGGCGGCCGGAGCCCTCATCACGGAGTATGCCCCGGGGACCCTGCCCCTCAGCGGGAATTTCCCGGTGCGGAACCGGATCCTATCCGGGCTCTCCGTGGCCGTTCTGGTGGTGGAGGCCCCGGAGCGCAGCGGTGCACTCATCACCGCGGGTACCGCCCTGGAGCAGGGGCGGGAGGTCTTCGCCGTGCCGGGGCCCATCGATGCCCCGGGCAGCGTTGGCTGCAACCGGCTTCTCCGGGACGGGGCGGGCCTCGTCAGCGACGGCTGGGACCTGCTGCGGGAGTATGAGGAGCGCTTTCCGGGCAAGCTGAGGCGGGAGGCCGCCCGGCGGGAGGTGCCGGAGACCCCGGGCTACGAGCGCCGGGAGCAGCAGCGGGAGGCGCAGCGCCGGGAGACCCGGAAGCTGCCGCCGAGGCTGGATCCCCAGGGTGCGGAGCTGACGGACGACCAGATCGCCCTCCTCCGGACCCTGACGGAGGAGCCCATGCTGGTGGACGACCTGGTGGAGGCAAGCGGCATCCCCGTGCGGCGGGTGCTCTCGGCCCTCACCATGCTGGAGATCGACGGATATGTGTCCCGGGCGCCGGGCAAGCGCTACGCCCGGACGGTGACGCTTTCAGAATAAATACGCCGCCCGCAAGGCGGGACGGCAGGAGGAAACTATGGCAGAAAAGAGTTTGGTCATCGTGGAGTCTCCCGCGAAAGCCAAAACCATTGAGAAGTATCTGGGCAAGGATTTTCAGGTGCTGGCCAGCATGGGCCATCTCCGGGACCTGCCCAAAAGCAGCCTCAGCGTGGACGTGAAGAACGACTTTGAGCCGGTCTATCAGCCCATCAAGGGGAAGGAAGAGATCATCAAGAGCCTGAAAAAGGCCGCGAAGGACGCCGACATGGTCTATCTCGCCACCGACCCGGACCGGGAGGGCGAGGCCATCTCCTGGCACTTAAAGCAGCTTCTGGACCTGCCGGACGAGAAGACCCGGCGGGTGACCTTCAACGAGATCACGAAGAACGTGGTGCTGGAGAGCATCCGGGCCCCCCGGGACATCGACCAGAACCTGGTGGACGCCCAGCAGGCCCGGCGCATCCTGGACCGGCTGGTGGGCTATGAGATCTCCCCCGTGATGTGGAAGAAGATCAAGCGGGGCCTCTCTGCCGGGCGGGTGCAGTCCGTTGCCACCCGGATGGTGGACGACCGGGACCGGGAGATCGACGCCTTCCAGCCGGAGGAGTACTGGACCCTGGACGCGGAGCTTCTGGGCGGGGAGACCGGGAAGACGGCCTTTGCCGCCCGCTACCACGGGAAGGACGGCAAGAAGGCGGAGCTCCGCTCTCAGGCGGAGGTGGACGCCGTGGTCCGGGAGACGGAGAACGGCATCTTCTCCGTCAAGAGCGTGAAGCGGACGGACAAGCAGCGCTCCCCCTCGCCGCCCTTCACCACCTCCACCCTGCAGCAGGAGGCCTCCCGCAAGCTGGGGATGACCCCCCGGCGGACCATGGCCATCGCCCAGCAGCTCTACGAGGGCGTGGACATCCAGGGCGAGGGCAGCGTGGGCCTTATCACCTACATGCGTACCGACTCTCTGCGCATCAGTGAGGAGGCCATCGCCGCCGCCAAGGACTTCATCCTCAGCCGCTACGGCAAGGCGTACTATCCCCCAAAAGCCAACCACTACAAGGCCAAGGCCAACGCCCAGGACGCCCACGAGGCCATCCGCCCCAGCAACGTCCGCTGGACGCCGGAGGACGTGAAGGCCAGCCTCACCGGGGAGCAGTACCGGCTCTATAAGCTCATCTGGAGCCGCTTTTTGGCCTGCCAGATGGCCAACGCCGTCTATGACAGCGTCAGCGTGGAGATCCTCAACGGGGAGCACAGCTTCCGGGCCAGCTCCTCCAGCCTGAAGTTCTCCGGCTACACCGCCGTTTACGAGGAGGGCAAGGACGAGGAGAAGAGCGAGAAGGAGCCCGCCCTGCCCCCCATGGGCGAGGGCGAGGTCCTGGCGCTGAAGGCATTCCGCCGGGACCAGCACTTCACCCAGCCCCCTGCCCACTATACCGACGCCACCCTCATCCGGGCCATGGAGGAGCAGGGCATCGGCCGGCCCTCTACCTACGCCCCCACGGTCTCCACCATCCTGGACCGGCGCTATGTCCGCAAGGAGGGGAAGTACCTCCACATCACGAACCTGGGACGGGGCGTCACGGAGTGGATGGAGCGCTACTTCAGCAACATCGAGGATCTGAAGTTCACCGCCCAGATGGAGCGGGAGCTGGACGAGGTGGAGGAGGGCCGCATCCCCTGGAAGAAGGTCCTCCGGGGCTTCTACGACGGCTTTGAAAAGCGCATCGAGACCGCCCTGGAAGGGGACCGCCAGCCCATCGAGGCGGAGGTCACGGAGGAGATCTGCCCGGAGTGCGGGCGGAACCTCGTGGTGAAGAGCGGCCGCTTCGGAGACTTTCTGGCCTGCCCGGGCTATCCCGAGTGCAGCTTCACCATGCCCATGGTGGAGGTCATGCCCGGCCGCTGCCCCAAGTGCGGCGGACGGCTTATGAAGCGGGGCGGCACCAGCAAGTCCACCGGCAAGCCCTACACCTACTACTGCTGTGAGAACAGCATCGCCCGGAACGGGGAGCCTACCTGCGACTTCCGGACCTTCGACGTGCCGGTGAAGGATGACTGCCCCGTCTGCGGCCAGACCATGTTCAAGAAGTCCGGCAAGGGCTTCAAGCGGCCCTTCTGCATCAATCCGGCCTGTGAGAACTTTGTGCCGGAGGACAAGCGGGGCTATGTGAAGAAGACGGCGGAGCCCAAGACGGAGGGCGGCGAGGCGGCCCAGGCGGAGGAGAAGCCCGCCGGGAAGACCGCAGCAAAGACAGCCGCCGCGAAGAAAACTGCCGCCAGGAAGACGGCGGCAGCGAGGAAGCCCGCCGCGAAGAAGACCACCAGAAAAACCGCCGCCAAAAAGGCGGAAAAGCCCGCCGGAGACGGCGAATGAGAGGGCGCCCTCTGCCGCAAGAGGCAGGGGGCGTTTTCAGAAAGAGAAGGAGGGATACGCCATGGAGGTGAGCGTCATCGGCGCGGGCCTGGCGGGCAGCGAGTGCGCCTGGCAGCTGGCCCAGCGGGGCATCCAGGTAAAACTCTATGAGATGAAGCCGGAGAAACGGACCCCCGCCCACCATACCGATGCCTTCGCGGAGCTCTGCTGCTCCAACTCCCTGCGGGGCGCGGGGCTGGAGAACGCCGTGGGCCTTTTGAAGGAGGAGCTGCGGCAGCTGGGTTCCCTGATCCTCAGCTGCGCGGACGCAACGCGGGTAGAGGCCGGCGGAGCCCTGGCGGTGGACCGCCACGGCTTCGCGGACCTTGTGACGGAGCGGATCCGGAGCCACCCCAACATCACCGTCATCCCCGGGGAGGTCACCGCCATCCCGGAGGGGGAGGTGGTCGTCGCCTCCGGTCCCCTGACCTCGGACGCCCTGGCGGAGACCCTGGAAACACTCCTGGGGGAGGGCTGCGGCCTCCATTTCTATGATGCCGCCGCGCCCCTGGTCAGCGCCGCCAGTGTGGACATGGAGAGCGCCTGGTTCGGCTCCCGCTATGATAAGGGGACGGCGGATTACGTCAACTGCCCTATGACGGAGGAGGAGTACGCCGCCTTCTGGGAGGCCCTCACCACCGCCAAGGAGGCGGAGGTCCACGGCTTTGAGGACAGCCAGGTCTTTGAGGGCTGCATGCCGGTGGAGGTCATGGCCCGCCGGGGCCGGGACACCCTGCGCTACGGCCCCCTGAAGCCCCGGGGCCTGAAGGACCCCAAGACCGGGAAGGAGCCCTACGCCGTGGTGCAGCTGCGGCGGGACAACGCCCAGGGCAGCATCTATAATCTCGTGGGCTTCCAGACCCACCTGCGCTTCCCGGAGCAGAAGCGGGTCTTTTCCATGATCCCGGCCCTCCACGACGCGGAGTACCTGCGCTACGGCGTCATGCACCGCAATACCTTCCTGGATTCCCCCCGGTACCTGAACCGCTACTACCAGCTCAAGAGCGAGCCACGCATCGCCTTCGCCGGGCAGATGACCGGGGTGGAGGGCTATGTGGAGTCCGCCGCCTCCGGCTTTCTCGCGGGCATCGAGCTTGCCCGGCGGCTCCGGGGCATGGCGCCTGTGGATTTCCCCCAGGAGACCGCCATCGGGGCCCTGGGGCTCTACGTCAGCAATGAGAGCATCGGGAATTTCCAGCCCATGAACGTGAACTTCGGTATCATCCCGCCCCTGGACCACCGGGTCAAGGGCAAGCGCAACAAGAATGCCGAGCTTTCCGCCCGGTCCCTCGCCATCATCGAGGCACGAAAGGAGGACATCCTGCAATGAGGATCATCGTAGATGCCATGGGCGGCGACAACGCGCCGCTGTGCAACGTGCAGGGGGCGCTGGAGGCCCACCGGGACTTCGGCGTGGACATCCTGCTGGTGGGCCGTAGCGAGGACATCCTCCGCTGCCTGGAGCAGTGCGGGGAAAAGACCCTGCCCCAGGGAGTGGAGATCCGCAACGCAACGGAGGTCGTCACCATGTCGGACGATCCGGCCTTCGCCTTCAAGCAGAAGAAGGATTCCTCCCTGACGGTGGGCCTGCAGCTTCTGAAGGACGGGGCGGGGGATGCCTTCGTCTCCGCCGGGTCCACGGGGGCGCTGCTCTCCGGGGCGACGCTGCTGGTCAAGCGCATCCGGGGCATCCGCCGGGCGGCCATGGCCCCTCAGATCCCCTGCAAGGGGGGAAAAATGATCCTCTGCGACTGCGGGGCCAACGCCGAGTGTACGTCGGAGTACCTTCTGCAGTTCGCCTACCTGGGGAACTTCTACGCCCAGCGGGTGCTGGGGGTGGCAAAGCCCCGGGTGGCCCTCCTGAACATCGGCGCGGAGGATGAGAAGGGCGACGCTCTCCGCCATGAGACCCTGCCCCTCCTGAAGGCGGCGGACGCCCAGGGGCGCATCCACTTTGTCGGCAGCGTGGAGTCCTCGGACGCCATGCAGGGCAAGGCGGACGTCGTCGTGGCGGACGGTTTCGCCGGCAACGTGATGCTCAAGTCCATCGAGGGTACGGCGAAGTTTTTGAGCGGCGAGATCAAGGGGATGCTGCTGGCGTCGGGGAAGACGAAGCTGGCGGCCTTGCTCCTGAAGGACGGTCTCCAGAAGTTCAAGGCCATGCTGGACCCCAGCGAGGTGGGCGGCACGGCGTTCCTGGGTATTTCCAAGCCCGTCATCAAGGCCCACGGCTCCTCGGATGCCAAGGCCATCCGCAGCGCCATCCGTCAGGCCCGGGATTTCGCCGAGAGCGGCTTCATCCAGGCCATCGAGGAGAACATCGACTGCATGAAGCTGGAGAAGGGCGCTTCTTGAATTTTGGGTATTGACAGAGGGCAGGGGGATGCCGTATGATTACCCTGCAATCTTGAAAGGAACCCCAGCGGCGGGAGTTCCTTCCAGGGCGGCCAGGGGCCGCCGGGGAGCCCGCCCGCCGGGAGCGATATCACAGGGAGTTGAAATGAGTATGACGAACGAAGAGATCTTCAATACCATGCAGGACCTGGTGGCCGAGCAGTTTGCCATCGAGCCGGAGGAAGTCAGCATGGAGTCCTCCTTCGAGGAGGATCTGGGCGCCGATTCCGTGGACCTGGTGGAGCTGGTCATGGCCATGGAGGAGGAGTTCGACATCGGCGAGGTCCAGGAGGAAGAGCTTGGCACCCTCAAGACCGTGGGCGACGCCGTGCGCTACGTCGCGGGCAAGCAGAACTGATCACGGGAAGCCCCGCCCTGCGCGGGGCTTTTTCCCTTTGAAAGGATGGGAGTTATGGAAGGTCTGGAGCAGAAGTTATCCTACCGCTTCCGGGACCGGAAGCTGCTGGACGAGGCCCTGAGCCACAGTTCCTATGTCAACGAGCATCGGGGCAGCGGCATTTTCAGCAACGAGCGGCTGGAGTTCCTGGGCGATTCCGTCCTGGGCTTTGTGACGGCGGAGTTCCTTTTCCGCCAGCATCCCACCGCGCCGGAGGGGGATCTCACCCGCATCCGGGCGGCGCTGGTCTGCGAGCAGAGCCTGTACGAGGTGGCCCAGAAGCTGGAGCTTGGAAAGTACCTGAAGCTGGGGCGGGGCGAGGAGGCCGGCGGCGGCCGGACCCGGCCCTCCATCCTGGCGGACGCCACGGAGGCGGTCTTCGCCGCCGTCTATCTGGACGGCGGCATCCGGGAGGTGACGGAGCTCATCCACCGGGTGCTGCTGGACGCCGAGCGGGAGGAGGCCGTGGAGGAGCGCCGCCGGGACTACAAGACCGCCCTGCAGGAGCTGGTGCAGCGCCAGGCCCACCAGGAGCTCAGCTACCGGATGGCCGGCGAGGAGGGTCCCGACCACGACAAGACCTTCCTGGCGGAGGTGCTGCTGAACGGGCAGCTCATCGGCCAGGGCCGGGGCCACAGCAAGAAGGAGGCGGAGCAGAACGCCGCCGCCGCCGCGTTGGAGAAGCATTTTACCGGGAACGGAAAGTTCTAAGACCGAACCCCGCCGCCTTTGGGCGGCGGGGTTTTCTTTGCCAGGAAGTGCTTCCCGTGCTATGATGGGGAAAACGGAAGGGGGGAGATCCCATGGACAGAAGACTCCGGGCGGTGGGCCTTGCGCTGCTGGCGGCGGTGCTGTACGCTGTGAATCTGCCGTTTTCCAAGCTGCTTTTGGGGCAGGTGGGCTCCCTTACCATGGCCGGGCTCCTTTACCTGGGGGCGGGGGTGGGCATGGCCCTTTTGTCCCTCCTCCACCGGGACAACGCGCCCCGGCTGGGACGGGAGGACCTGGCGCCGACCCTGGGGATGATCCTGCTGGACATCGCGGCCCCCATCCTTCTGATGCTGGGGCTCTGGGGCGGCGAGGCCGCCAGCGCGTCACTTCTGGGGAACTTTGAGATCGTGGCGACGGCCCTCTTTGCCCTCCTTCTCTTCCGGGAGAAGGTCAACCGGATGCTCTGGGCGGCCCTGGGCTGCATCACCCTCTCCTGCGCCATCCTCTCCTTCCAGGGGGCGGAGAGCCTGCGCTTCTCGGCGGCGTCCCTCCTGGTGCTGGGGGCGGCCTGCTGCTGGGGCCTGGAGAATAACTGCACCCGGCGCCTCTCCGGCAAGAGCGCGCGGGAGATCGTGATCCTGAAGGGCTTTTTCTCCGGGGGAGGGTCCTTGTGCCTGGCCCTGCTGGCGGGGGAGAGCCTGCCGCCTCTGGGGATCGCCCTGCGGGCCATGGGCCTGGGCTTCGTCTCCTACGGCCTCAGCATCTTTTTCTATGTCCGGGCCCAGCGGGATCTGGGCGCCGCCCGCACCAGCGCCTACTACTCCGTGAATCCCTTCGTGGGGTCCCTCCTGGCGCTGATCCTGCTGCGGGAGGGGCTGGGGCCGGGGTACTTTGCCGCCCTGCCGGTGATGCTTCTGGGCGTGGGCCTTGCCACGGCGGACACCCTCTCCCAGGAGCACGTCCATCCCCACAGCCACCGGAGAAAGACCGCGGACGGCGGCGAGAAGGCCGTGACCCACACCCACCCGCACCGGCATTTCGGCGGGGAGGGACACCGCCATCCCCACTTTGGGAGCTCCGGCGGCACAGAATAGGGGAAAACGCGGAAGACCGGGGCAGATCCCCGGAAGACGGCGCGTTTTTCGAAAAGACCGCAAAAAACAGCAGCCCGGCTCCTGGGAGCCGGGCTGCTGTTCCTGTCTTTTATGGGGAAGGAGCTTACTTGGTGCCGAAGATGCGGTCGCCGGCATCGCCCAGGCCGGGGACGATGTAGCCGTGCTCGTTGAGGTGATCGTCCAGGGCGCCGGCGTAGATGTCCACGTCGGGGTGCTTTTCCTGGATGCACTTGATGCCCTCGGGAGCGGCCACCAGGACCATGAGCTTGATGTGCTTGCAGCCGCGCTTCTTCATCTCAGAAATGGCGGCGTCGGCGCTGCCGCCGGTGGCCAGCATGGGGTCCACCACCAGGACGTCACGGTCAGCCACGTCCTTGGGCATCTTGCAGAAGTAGACGTGGGGCTCCAGGGTCTCTTCGTCGCGATACATGCCGATGTGGCCCACGCGGGCGGAGGGGACCATGCGGAGAACGCCGTCCACCAGGCCAAGGCCGGCCCGGAGGATGGGAACCACGGCGAACTTCTTGCCCGCCAGGGTGGGCATCTCTGCCTTGCAGAGCGGGGTCTCGATCTCCTTGGTGGTCAGGGGGAGATCACGGGTGGCTTCGTAGGTGATCAGCATCCCGATCTCGCTGACCAGCTCCCGGAAATCCTTGACGCTGGTGTCCTTGTCCCGCATGATGGTCAGCTTGTGAGCCACCAGGGGATGATCCATGATGTGTACCTTTCCGACGTGTTGTACCGTTCCGCTCATTTCGACAGCTCCTTTTCAATTGTGATTCCGCAAACGGTCCGCCTGCGCCTGGCGCAGATAGACCGGCAGCAGCTCTTGGGCAGAGACGGGCGTTTCCCCCCGGCGGAGGGCTTCCTCCGCCGCGAGACCCACGGCCGCGGCGCTCTGCTGCAGGAGATGGGGCGGTGCCAGGACGCAGGGGACTCCCTGCTCTAGCAGAGCATTATAACACAGCCTTCCGCCATCTCCAACGATTATTTTTGGCCTTTCGTCATTTTCGACTTCTTTCACAAGTTCGGAAAGGGCAATGGCCCGGTCCTCTGTGAGACGTGTGAGAGTTCCGACCTTTGCGGCGAAGTTGGCATTGTAGACCTGCTGGCGCCGGGCGTCCATGGCGCAGATCACGAGCCCGTCCCAGTGGGCAAGGCCCGTGGCCATGGCCTCCAGCGTGGAGACGCCGATCACCGGGATGCCCGCCCCGAAGGCCAGGCCCTTGGCGGCGGCCACGCCGATGCGGATGCCCGTGAAGGACCCCGGCCCCACGGCCACGGCCACGGCGTCACAGGCGGCGAGGCTCAGGTCGGCGTTTTTCAGCATCCCCTCCACCATGGGCATGAGAGTGCGGCTGTGGGTGAGGCCGCTGCACTGGAAGGCGGAGGCCAAGAGCGCCCCGTCCTCCGTCACGGCGGCGGAGCAGGCTTTCGCCGAAGTTTCAATGGAAAGGATCCTCACGGCTTCTCGCCTCCCTCAATGGTGATGGTCCGCCAGTCGTCCGCCTCCGGGCGGCGCTGGAAGCTCACGCGGATGCTCTCCGGCGGCAGGGCGTCCTCCACCTGCTCGCTCCACTCCACGGCGCAGACGCCGCCCCCGGCCAGGTAATCCTCCCAGCCGATGTCGAAGAGGGCGTCGGAGTCCGCCAGGCGGTACATGTCAAAATGGTAGAGGGGGATGCGCCCCGGGTATTCATTCACGATGGTGAAGGTGGGGCTCGTCACCCGCTCGGTGCAGCCCAGGCCCCGGGCCAGGCCCCGGGTGAAGGCGGTCTTCCCCATGCCGAGGCCGCCGAAGTAGGCCACCACCGCACCGGGCTGCAGCGTTTTCCCCAGCGTTTCCCCCAGGGCTTCCGTCTCCTCCACGCTATGAGAGAGATATTCCATGGCGTTTCCGCCCCTTTCGTTTCCGTTCGTTGCCCTCAGTATACCATAGGAGCGCCCGGAAGGCAAAGGATTTCCCGGGAAATTTCCCCGCCGGAAGACCGCCGGTTTACAGGGAAGGAAAACTGTGGTATACTGAAAACAAACTGGGGTTTTACGCCCTGATGAGAGAAACCGCCGGGCCTCTGCCCGCATACGATACGAAACGGAGCCGATCCATGGGAAACCGATTGAAAAATACCATCCGGGACTTCTTCCAGCAGGCGGACCTGGTGCTGCTGGGCCTCTGCGTGGGAGCCACGCTCTTCGGCCTGGTGCTGATCTACAGCTGCACCCGCTACATGGACCGCTCCGATGCCCTGAAGATGCTCCTGGTCCAGACCGTGGCCATGGGCCTCGGCATCCTCGCCTACTTCATCCTCTCCATGATCGATACGGAGGAGCTCATCCGCCACTGGAAGTGGTTCTTCGCCTTCAACGTGGGCTTCATCTGCATGCTGCTGCCCTTCGGCAAGGAGCGCTACGGCAACCGGGCCTGGATCCAGTTCAGCTGGATGCCCATGGCCATCCAGCCCACGGAGATCGTGAAGATCACCTTTATCTTGCTGCTGGCCTGGCAGTTCCAGAAGGTCTGGGAGCGGGAGCATAACCTCACCACCTTCCGCGCTGCCATCCAGCCCACGGCCCACGTGCTCTTCATGCTGGGGCTCATTTTTGTGATCTCCAAGGATATGGGCAGCGCCCTTGTCTACGTGGGGGTCTTTCTTGCCATGGCGCTGGCGGCGGGGATGGCCTGGCGCTGGTTCGCCGTGGGCCTGGGGGGCTTTGCCGGGGTGTGCCTTACCGCCTACAAGCTGGACCTCATCCCCAGCTACATGCTGGAGCGCTTCCGGGTGGTGCTGGACCACAGCTACGATGTGGCGGACGCGGGATACCAGCAGACCCGGGGCATGCTGGCCATCGGCTCCGGCGGGCTCTTTGGCCAGGGCCTCTTCCACGGCCGCCTGACCCAGGCGGGGAAGGGCGTGCTGCCCTTCCGGTATACGGACTTCATCTTCGCCGTGGCGGGGGAGGAGCTGGGCCTTGTGGGCTGCGTCCTCATCCTGCTGCTGGAGGCTGCCATCATCCTCCGCTGCCTGCAGGTGGCCCGCCGGGCCAAGACCCCCTTCTCCTCCTATGTCTGCGTGGGCGTCGCCGGGACGCTGATCTTCCAGGTGCTCTCCAACGTGGGCATGTGCCTTTTCGTCCTGCCGGTCATCGGCCTGACCCTGCCCTTTTTCAGCTACGGCGGCTCGTCCCTCCTGGCCCTCTATGCCGCCATGGGCATCGTCTCCGGCATCAAGAAGCGGGCCTTCACCGACTAGCGCGTCCTCCCGCCGGAGGGGCCTTGCGGCCCTCCGGCTTTTCCATTGCCTTTTTCGGCGGGATATGCTACCATTGGGATACCCTTGTCAAACGAGGGCAGAATACGAAAGAAACGGAGTGATCCTCTCGTGCGGAAGTTCATCATCGATACGGATACCGGCTCGGATGATGCCGTTGCCATCATCATGTGCCTGCGCCAGTTGGGGGACCAGGTCCTGGCCCTCACTACCGTCAGCGGCAATGTGCCTATGGAGCAGGCCACCCTCAACTGCCTCATGAGCGTGGAGATCGCGGACTTGCCGTCCCCGCCCCCGGTTTACAAGGGTGCGGACCGGCCCCTGATGCGCGCTCCCATCCACGCCCGCAACGTCCACGGGGACGACGGCATGAGCGACTGCGGCCTCATCCATCCCCAACTGAAGGCCGTGGAAGGCGTCCACGCGGCGGATGCCATCATCCGCCTGGTGGAGGAGAACCCCGGCGAGGTGGAGCTGGCGGTCATCGGTCCCGTCACCAACGTGGCTCTCGCCATGATGAAGGCCCCGGAGACCATGAAAAAGCTCAAGTGCATCTGGACCATGGGCACCTGCGGCTTCGGCCCCGGCAACACCACTCCGGTCTCGGAGTTCAACGTCTACGCTGACGCCGAGGCCTACAAGGTGATGATGGACTTCGGCGTCCATGTCTACGTGGGGGGCTACGACCTCTGCACCGCCGAGGCCGCCTGGTTCGACGCCGACACAGCGGAGCTCCTGGCCTCCGGCACCCGGGCGGCGGATTTCTCCGTCCGGATCAACGAGAAGCTGGCTCAGTTCTGCCTGGCCATCGGCGGGCAGCGGCGCATCGACCTGCCGGACGCCGTGTCCCTGAGCCCCATGCTCTGGCCGGATGTTGTCAAGCGGGCAGTGCCCTGCGTCTCCCACGTCTGCGTGGAGGACCCGGCCACCTACGGCCAGGTGATCTTCTACGACGGCCGGATGCTGGCGGGCATGGGCCCCGGCTTTGAGAACGGGTACTACGGCAAGACCGTCCCCAACTGCACCGTCATCGCCCAGGTGGACTCCGCCCTCTATAAAAAGCGGCTTGCCAAGCTCCTGACGGAGCACTGAGATCCGGCGATCCCAAGGAAAAGGAGGTGCTCTCCATCCACAAGAATTACAAGGAGGACCACCCCAAAGGGGAGCATGGCCATCCCCACCCCCACATGCCCCACGTGGGCATGCGGAAGGTGAAGAGCATCCTGGCGCTGCTGGCAGCCTTCCTGATCTGGCAGCCCTTCCGGCTCCTCTACCCGGACCTGGAGGTCCACCCCATCTTCATCTATATCTACGCTCTGCTGGAGATCCGGGACAACTCCGCCAAGACCGTGAACTTCGGCAAGGTCCGCATCAAGGCCACCATCCTGGCCCTGGCGCTGGGCCTTCCGGCCCTGGCCCTGCGGGATGAGCTGCTGGCCCTCTCCGGCGGCGCCGTCTGGGAGCCCTTTGT
>SFLD01000029.1 GCA_004553545.1 Clostridiales bacterium
ACGCCGGCGGCGATCTCATCCTCCCCCAGGAAGATGACGTAGGGGATGCCCAGCTTGTCGGCGTAGTTCATCTTGGCCTTGAACTTCTTCTCCTCGCAGTGGAGCTGGGTGCGGATGCCCGCGGAGCGGAGCTCGGTGGCGAGAGCGATGGCGGGGGAGAGGTCCTCCGTCATGGGCAGGATGAGGACATCCGCCGGGGCGGTGGGCAGGGCGGGATTCAGCATGCCCTGCTCCCCCAGGACGTAGAAGAGCCGGGTCAGGCCGATGGAGATGCCCACGCCGGGGAGCTGCTTGTCGGTATAGTACTCCGCCAGGTTGTCGTAGCGGCCGCCGGAGCAGACGGAGCCAATCTCCGGGTGGTCCAGAAGGGTGGTCTCGTACACTGTCCCGGTGTAGTAGTCGAGACCCCGGGCGATGGTCAGGTCCACGGCGAAGTTCTCCTCCGGCACGCCGAAAGCAGCGAGAGACCCGGTGACGGTCTTCAGCTCGGAGAGGCCCTGGTCGAAGACCTCGTTCCGGCCCTGGTAGCCGTCCAGGGCCGTCAGGACCTCTGCGTTGCTGCCCCGGATGGCGATGAACTTCAGGATCTCATCGGCGCTCTCCTCCGGGAGGCCGATGTCCTCGGCCACCAGCAGGGCGCGGACCTTCTCGGGGCCGATCTTATCCAGCTTGTCCACCGTGCGCATGATGTCGCCGGACTTCTCCGTGAGGCCCAGCATGGCGTAGAAGCCGTTGAGGATCTTCCGGTTGTTCACCCGGATCTGGAAGCGCTTGAGCCCCAGGGCGGAGAAGGTGCGGTAGATGATGGAGGGGATCTCCGCCTCATTGAGAATGGAGAGTTTGCCGTCCCCGATGATGTCGATGTCCGCCTGGTAGAACTCCCGGAAGCGGCCCCGCTGGGCCCGCTCGCCCCGGTAGACCTTGCCGATCTGGTAGCGGCGGAAGGGGAAGGAGAGGTCGTTGTAGTGGAGGGCCACATACTTGGCCAGGGGGACGGTGAGGTCAAAGCGGAGGGAGAGGTCGCTGTCGCCCTTGGTGAAGCGATAGATCTGCTTCTCCGTCTCGCCGCCGGCCTTGGCCAGCAGGACCTCGCTGGACTCGATGACCGGGGTGTCCAGGGGGGTGAAGCCGTAGAGGGAATAGGTCTCGCGGAGGGTCTTCAGGATGCGCTCGAACTGCTGCTGCTGCCCCGGAAGCAGCTCCATGAAGCCCGAGAGGGTGCGGGGCGCTGTCTTTGCCATGTTTCTGATCTCCTATCTTCCATGTTTCAGGTTTTTTGTCCGTCAGGGATGGGGTCCGAAGGGCTGACCGGGCGGAAGCGCGGACCCAGCGCTTCCGCGAGAGCCGCCCGGAGGGCGGGGAGGCGGGCGTCCAGGTCGATGCCCGCAAGAGCAATGTCCGTTCCGGCGTCTGCCAGGGCCAGAAGGTCCGCCTGCAGGGCCTGCTCCGTGGCCGGACGGCCGGAGAGCAGGAGGTCCAGGTCATCCAGCCCCAGCCGGGGGAAGGGGGAGAGGGTCCGCTGCAGCAGGGCGGGGTCCCCGGTCTGGGCCTGGGCCAGCAGGAGGCCCCGGACCTCCTCGTCGGTGAGGCAGCGGCCCGCCTCCCCGGCAAAGCGCCGGAGCCAGGGGGTCTTGCCGCCGCCGGAGGGGGCGGAGAGCCAATAGAGCGTGCCGTTCGTATCGTTTCTGTCATTCATGTTGTTCACCATTTGTTCTCCACCTGCTCGGCAAAGCCCGGGAAGTCCCGGAAGGAAAGGGCCGTGCCGTCGTCCAGGACGCATTCTCCGGTGAAGCGGCCGAAGACCTGGTGCTGGTCGGACTTGAGAAGCTGGAAGTCCGTGCAGGCCGCCCGGTCCAGGATGGGGCGGAACTCCGCCGTGAAGCGGCCGTCGCTGCTGGTAAAGTGCCAGGGGGAGAGGAAGTCGGGCTTGCCGTCCCTCTGGGGGATGCCGAAGTCCACGTCCGTCAGCTTGTGGAGGCGCCCGCCGTGGAAGAGGGCGTTCTCCGTGGCGGCGGAGGTGTCCCCGAAGCCATAGCCCAGGTTGAAGCCGAAGGGCACGCCGTCCAGAGCCCCGGAGGCGCTGGACCAGTACCAGGTGTTGTGATAGGTCCAGACGCCCCGGCCCCAGTCCAGCACGGCGAAGGCGTCCGTGGGGTCAAAGCGCCAGGTCTCGTCCCCCAGGGAGACGCTGCCCTCCGCCCGGAGGCAGTTGATCTTCTGGTTGTAGTAGAAATGCCGGGGCTTTTCAAAGGGCGTGGCGATGACGATGCTGTCCTTGGGCTCTTCCGTCAGGCGGATCTCGCCCCGGAGGGTCTCGCCGCCCCGGAAGTTCTCCATGTGGAAGGCCAGGAGCCGCTGGTCCTTCTCCGCCCGGAAGAGGAGGCGGAAGCCCCGCCCGGTGAGGCTCGTGACGCCCCGGGCGGAGGACTCCGGCAGGCCGGTCCTCCCCAGGGGCAGGACGGTCATGGGGCTTTTCGTGATCTCCCAGGGCTGGTCCCCCGCGAGGGAGAGGAGGGAGGCGGAGCCGAGGCCCATGTAGCCGTTGTCCGCCACGGTGAGGGCCAGGGCGATCCTGCCGTTGGAGACGCAGTAGTAGTCCCACTCCTTGATGCGAAGGGGGCTGGCCTTCACGGCGGCCCGGCGGTAGTCCCAGAGGAGGGACCGGGCCCAGCCGGGCTCCGTCAGGCTGCCGTCGCTCTCCAGCAGCGCCAGGGGGGAGGTGATCTCATGCTGCATGATGGGGTCCTCCTTTCGCGTTTGCCATAGGGGAAAACAAGGCTCTCATCCCAAAAGGCTCCTCCCGGGGGGAGAAGCGGATTGGGACGAGAGCCGGATCGGCTTCGTGGTGCCACCCAAATTCAAGGCCAGAGGCCTCCTCTTTTCCTCCTGCTTACGGGGAGGGAGCCGTGGGCGTTTCCGCCCCCGCTCCGCCGCTGTCCTTGGGCGTCCGCCGGCGGGGCGCTCTCAGCGGGCGCGCCCCTCTCTGTGGGCCGGGTGTGGATGCTTACTGCTGCGGCATCGTCGCGGTGTAGGGGGTCCTTACAGGACCGTGGAACGGTTGCGGGGGTTCACCACCAGCCGCCAGTCCAGATCGCCCCGGGAGAGGCCCAGGATCAGCATCTCGGCGGTGGCGATGTTGCTGGCGAAGGGGATGTTGTGCTGGTCGCAGAGGCGGGAGATGTAGCTGACCTCCTTCATCATCTCCTCGCTGTTGGGGTCGGAGAAGAAGAGGACCATGTCAAACTCATCGTAGGCGATGCGGGCGCCGATCTGCTGGCTGCCGCCGTGGGCGTAGGAGAGGAAGCAGTGGACCTTCAGGCCTGTGGCGTCGGCCACCATGTGGCCGGTGGTATTGGTGGCGAAGATGCTGTGCCGGGCCAGGATCCCGGCGTAGGCGGTGCAGAACTGGACCATCAGGTCCTTCTTGTTGTCGTGGGACATCAGGGCAATATTCATGGAAACGCTCCTTTCGGGGAGTGATAGAATGTGCTTATCGTAACCGGAGCAGCGGGACCCGCTGGCCGGTGATGCGCTTTGCGATGTTGCGGTAGGCGGCGGAGGCCCCGGTGTGGGAGACCAGCAGCAGCGCGGCCCCCCGGCTCTGGGCCAGGGGCAGGGCGTCATCCTCCGGCACCACGCCGAGAAGGGGCAGGCCCGCGGTGTCGATGGCGTCGTCAATGGTGGCGTGCATGCTGCGAAGGAGCTTGCCCCGCACCCGGTTCACCACCAGGTGCAGCCGTCCCCGGGGGAAGCGGTCCAGCTCCATCACGGTGTGCTGGGCGTCCCGCAGGGCGGGGGGGTCGGTGGTGGTGACCACGATGCAGCGGTCGGCGCAGGCGGTGGCCAGGCGGAAGTACTCGCCCAGGCCCGCCGGGGCGTCCAGCAGGCAGTAGTCATAGTCCTCCCGGGCGCTCTGGAGCAGGCTCCGCATCTCGCCCTCCGTGACGCTGCGGCGGCGGAGGGAGGCCGGGGCCGTCAGCAGGTGGAGGCGGGGGATCTCCGGGTGGGGGACGGCGGCGTCAGCCAGGGGGCAGCGGCCGGCGGCCACGTCGGAAAAGTCCATCAGCGCCCGGTCCGTGAGGCCCAGGGCCAGGTCCAGGTTCCGGAGCCCCGCGTCGCAGTCGATGCAGAGGACCCGGTGGCCCATCAGGGCCAGGGCCTCGCCCACCCCCGCGGTAAGGGAGGTCTTCCCGGTGCCGCCCTTGCCGGACACCACTGCGATACACTGTCCGCTCACGGCGCACCTTCCTTTCCCGCTGGTGGTGTTACCACCGGTATACTGCTGTTACTATACCACAGAAATTTCCCTGAGAAAAGACCTTTTTGCCCGGTTTTTTCGGGGAATCGACGAAAAACCATTCCGTTTTCGGATGGGACCCATCGCGATGACGGGGCAGGGGCCCTCAGAGGGGGGCCTTCTTGATCTTGGCGAAGGGCCGGGGATACCGCTTCGGGGTGGGGGAGACCTTCTCGATGAGGACCAGGCGGTGGGTGACCTCCGTCCCCGGGATGGGGTAATCCCGGACGGCGGAGAGCTTCCCGCCCAAGAGGGCGATGGCCTTCCCGGCCTCGTCGATCTCGGCGTCGCTGCCGGCGCTCTTCATGGCCAGGAACTGCCCGCCAACTTTCACGAGAGGCAGGCAGAACTCGGAGAGCAGGCGCAGGTTCGCGACGGCACGGGAGACGGCGATGTCATAGTTTTCCCGCTGGGCCACGGCAAATTCCTCGGCCCGGGCGTGGACGCAGCGGACATCGGTGAGGCCCAGGGCGTCGCAGCAGCCCTGGAGGAAGGTGATGCGCTTGCCGAGAGAATCCAGCAGCGTCAGGCGGAGGCTGGGCTCGATGAGCCGCAGGGGCATCCCCGGGAAGCCCGCGCCGGTGCCGACATCCACCACCGTCTTGCCCCGGAAGTCCGCCAGGGTCAGGAGAGCCGCGGAGTCCAGAAAGTGGAGTCTTGCCACTTCCTCCGGCTCCGTGATGGCGGTGAGGTTTATGACCTTGTTGGTCTCCAGCAGGCGGTCGGAAAACTGCATCAGCTGGGGTACGGCGTCCTGGGGCAGGCCCAGGGCGGCCAGGCCCTGACGGAGGATGGCTTCCATCAGTTCTTTTCCTTCAGCAGGTCCCGGATCTCGGTGAGGAGCTTCTCCTCGGCGGAGGGCTCGGGGGGCGCGGCGGGCTCCTCGGCCTTCTTCTTGGCCAGCTTATCGTGGAAGCCGTTGACGGCCTTCAGCAGGCAGAAGATGGCGAAGGCGATGAGCACGAAGTCCAGAATGGTTGCGATGAGGGAGCCGTAGTTCACGGCGATCTCCGCGATCTCCGTGCCGTCCTCGGCCACGGACGCGGCCTTCAGCACCCACTTCCAGCTGCTGAAATCCACCCCGCCCGTCAGGAGGGAGAGGAGGGGCATCAGGATGTCGTTGACGAGAGACGTGGTGATCTTGCCGAAGGCGCCGCCGATGACCACGCCGACGGCCATGTCCAGCACGTTGCCCCGCATGGCGAAAGCCTTGAACTCCGCGAAAAACTTCTTCATAGTGGGAAACCTCCAATACGGTGAGTTGATTTTCTTTCGCTGATTACGGTTTGTTTTCGGATTCTGCCGGTTTCCGGCGTTTCCCCCGGCCTGCCTGGCGCAGCGAAAGGCGCGGCGGGGGAAGCGCCGGAGCGCTCCCCGGGGCGGCGAATGCCGCCCCGCGTACCCCGGCGGGGCCGGGGGAGAGTCTTAGTCCTGGCAGGGGGGCTCGGCGTCCTGGTCGGCCTCCTGGGGGTCGGACTGGGCCTCGGTGCTGTCCACGGCGGCCTCGGCCTCCGCGGCCTTGGTGTCGGCCTCTGCCTGGGCGGCGTCGGCCTCGGCCTGGAGATCGTCCGCGAACATCTGGGCCTCCTCGGCCTCCCGGGCGGCGGCTTCCGCCTCGGTCTCGCCGGCGCGGAACTCGATGACGGGGTCGTCTTCCTTGCCGAAGGCGAAGTGGTAGCTGCGCTTGCCCTCCAGATTGGGCTTGGAGGTCAGGGTCCAGAGCAGGGCGTGGGTCTTCTGGGTGTCGGTCTCGGCGTCGTAATCGCTGGTGTAGGGGATCAGGGCCGCCAGAGCCGCGGCGGTGGCAACACCGCCCAAGAGCCTGCCGATGAGCTTCATCATGGGAATTTCCTCCTTTTAGTAAAGACTTATTCTTCGGGAGTCGCAAGAACATCGATCCTGACGATCACCTTGCAGGTCTCCTCGTAGTAGATGCGGTAGAGCTGACCTTCCTTGAATCCATCGGGAAGGATTTCTTTCCTGGTTGGAATGTCCAGATAGAAATCCTTCTTCAGGTCATCGGGATGGGAGGGGAAGGGGAGAAAGGTAAAGCGGTGATTGAGGGAATGGGAATGGGACACGCTGTGGGAATCGCAAAAGGTCCCGTCAAACGAGGAGATCTGGGGGTTTTGCACTTTGAGCCAATAGAAGCCGCAGAAAAGAACGGATAGGAGCATGGCCCCGATGCTGAGGATCGGAGTTCCCCGTTGGTGCTTTTTCCGGGGGTTTCTCAAGCAGAGCAGCAGTAGAACCACACCGGCGGCAAAAAGGGACAGACTGCTCCACATCCGATAGGCCAGGCCACTGAGGTCGTACATGATATCCTCCCAAGAGACGGCGGCTGCGTTTGGATGGAAATGGAATAAAGTGGTAATCTGAGCTCAGATGATCCAGCGCCGCAGGACCGGGATCCGCCGCAGCACCAGCCACACGGCGAAGGAGCAGGCGAGGATGGCTCCTGCCGTCAGGGGGATGGAGACGATGGGGTGGCAGGTGAGGGCGCTGAGGCCCAGGCTCCGCAGCCCGTAGAGGAAGAAGACGTGGACCAGGAAGATGCAGAAGGACGCCTGGGAGAGGGTGGCGCAGAACCTCGGCGCGGGGCGGTCCCCCATCCAGGCGAAGACCCAGCCGCCGAGACCCGCCGCCATCAGGGCCACCCCCAGGTGGTTGCCCATAAGGGGGTCCACATTGAGGGCGCTGTCCCGCAGGGTGAGATACACCGTGCCGCCGTAGCTCCAGAGGAAGCCGACGGCGAAGAGGGCGGCCCAGGGCTTCCAGTTCCTGGCGTATGCCCGGAGATACCAGCCAAGGACGGTGAAGCCCACGCAGGTGTAGGTCAGGTTCAGGGGCCACTGCCGGGGGATGCCGGTGAGCAGCGTCAGCGGCCAGCAGCCCTGGAAGGTGGGCCAGAGGATGCCGAGGCCCAGCCAGAGGATCAGGAGATACGCCACCGTCCGCCGCTCCGCCCGGGCCAGGAGCCTGGTCATGGGCAGGAGGGCGTAGACCAGCAGGGTGATGTGCAGATAGTAGAGGTGGAACTCGTGGTGGAAGAGCAGGACCTCCTTCGCCCCCTGCCAGAGACCCGCGAGAGAAATGCCCCCGGGCAGCAGGCCGTAGACCTTATAGGCGAAGGCCCAGACCCACATGGCGAGAAGGATATGGAGGATGTTCCGCCCCCAGAGTTTTCTCAGGGACAGGTCCCGGTCCGGGTCCAGCAGCAGCGCCCCGGAGCAGAGGAAGAAGACCGGCACCGCCCAGCGGGAGATGGTGCCCCAGAAGATCGCGGACAGCCAGGGCAGGGAGCCGAAGCCGTCATAGTAGGCGGCGGTGGAGGCGTGGATGGTGACGGTGCCGATGATGGCCAGGGCCTTCAGCACGTCCACCGCCCCGTTCCGGGGCACGGCGGGGGAGGGGACCCCCGGCAGCCGTTCCGCCGTCATTTACTGCTTGTCCGGCACCAGGACGGCCTTGCCGCCCATGTAGGGCCGCAGCACCTTGGGGATGGTGACGGTGCCGTCCGCCTGCAGGTGGTTCTCCAGGAAGGCGATGAGCATCCGGGGCGGGGCCACGCAGGTGTTGTTCAGGGTGTGGGCGAGATAGGTCTTGCCGTCCTCGCCCTTGATGCGGATGCCGAGACGCCGGGCCTGGGCGTCGCCCAGGTTGGAGCAGGAGCAGACCTCGAAGTACTTCTGCTGGCGGGGGGACCAGGCCTCGATGTCGCAGCTCTTCACCTTCAGGTCCGCCAGGTCGCCGGAGCAGCACTCCAGCTGCCGGACGGGGATCTCGAGATTGCGGAAGAGCTCCACGCTGTTGCGCCAGAGCTTGTCGTACCAGGCCATGGAGTCCTCGGGCTTGCAGACCACGATCATCTCCTGCTTCTCAAACTGGTGGATGCGGTAGACGCCCCGCTCCTCCAGGCCGTGGGAGCCCACTTCCTTGCGGAAGCAGGGGGAGTAGGAGGTCAGGGTCAGGGGCATCTGGCTCTCGGGCAGGATCTGGTCGATGAAGCGGCCGATCATGGTGTGCTCGCTGGTGCCGATGAGGTAGAGGTCCTCGCCCTCGATCTTATACATCATGGCCTCCATCTCCGGGAAGCTCATAACGCCCTTCACCACGTTGCCGTGCATCATGAAGGGGGGGATCACGTAGGTGAAGCCCTTCTCGTCGATCATGAAGTCCCTGGCGTAGGCCAGGACCGCCTCATGGAGCCGGGCGATGTCGCCCAGGAGGTAGTAGAAGCCCATGCCGGCGACCCGACCGGCGCTGTCCTTGTCGATGCCGTGGAAGGACTGCATGATGTCCACATGGTGGGGGATGGGATAGTCCGGCACCACGGGGTCCCCGAAGCGCTGGACCTCTACATTGCAGCTGTCGTCCGGGCCGATGGGCACGGAGGGGTCGATAATGTTGGGGATGACGTAGAGGATGTCCCGGATCTTGCCCTCCAGCTCGGTCTGGCGGGCGTCCAGCTCGGTGCGGCGCTCGTCGTCGGCCTTGACGGCGGCGTTATTCCTGTCGATCTCCGCCTGGATGGCGGCCCTCTCGGCCTCGTCGGCGCACTTTTTCAGCTTGCCGTAGAGGGGGCCGTTGGCCTTGGAGAGGCGGTTGCGGTCGGCCTTCAGCTGCTCCACCTCGGAGATGGCGGCGCGGCGCTGGGCGTCCAGGGCGATGACCTCGTCCACCAGGGGGAGCTTGGCCTCCTGGAACTTCTTGCGGATGTTCTCCTTGACGATCTCCGGGTTCTCCCGGATGAACTTGATATCCAGCATGTCTTTCTACTCCTTTTCACGGATGGCACCGTGTTAGATTTCGGCGGGGGAGGGGGGATGTTTCACGTGAAACATCCCGGGAAGCCGCCGGAGGGCGGCGGGTGCAAGGGCTTGTCCTTGTCAGGGGGATGGGGGCTGTCAGCGGTTCTCCACAGCGTCCTTCAGCTGCTGATAGCGCTGGGCGGGGGAGGTGAGGCCCTCCCGGACCTCCTGGGAGAGGGCGTCCTTCAGGCCGTCGGATTCCAGGGCGGCGATGGTCTTCTCGCAGGCCTCATAGTCCCGGGCGGAGAACTCCTGCTGGAGCTCATAGAGGAGGTTCAGGGCCTGGAGGGCCTGGCCCTGCTCCGCCAGCTGGCTCTCGGATTCCGCCAGGTCGCTCTGGGCCTGGGCCAGCTCCTCCGTGAGGTCCTGGATCTCCTTCTGGAGCTGCAGGTTCTCATCCTGGACCCGCTGGGTCTCCTGCAGGGCGGAGACGGAGTCCTCCAGCCGCCCCATGGCCTGGTTGCTGCGGTGCTGCATCACCAGGGACATGGCCATCAGCAGGAAGGCGGCCAGGAAGAGGACCACGATGTAGACCACCACAGGGTGCTTGCCCTTCTCCTCCGGCAGGTCCGGCGTGACGTCGCTGCCGCTGCTGCGTTTTTCCAGTTTCAACTTGATCTTCCTTTCAGGGCTTCTTCTCCACCCGCAGGGCCGCGAGAGCGTCCAGCAGGCCGTTGAGGTCGTCCAGCCCGTAGTATTCCAGTTCGATGCGGCCCTTCTTCCGGCCCCGGACGATCTTCACGCCCCGGCCCAGGGCACGTGCCAGGGATTTCTGAGCCTCGGCGGTGTAGTCCACGGCGTCCGCGGGCTGGGTCGCCTTCTTGGCGGGCTTGTCCTCCGCCTGGATGCGCTTCACCAGGGCCTCCGTCTGCCGGACGGAGAGGGCCCCGGAGAGCACGGCCTTGGCGGCGGCCTCCTGCTGCTTCTCGGGCAGGGGCAGGAGGGCCCGGGCATGACCGGCGGAGAGCTTGCCCTCCTCCACCAGCTTGCGCACGGCAGGGGAGAGGGCCAGAAGGCGCAGGGCGTTGGCCACGGCGCTGCGGGACTTGCCCACGCGCTTCGCGGCCTCCTCCTGGGTGAGGCGGTAGCCGTCCATCAGGGCCTGGAAGCCGGCGGCCTCCTCCATGGGGTTCAGGTCCTCCCGCTGGAGGTTCTCCACCATGGCCAGCTCCGCCGCCTTGCGGTCATCAGCCTCGATGACCAGGACCGGGACCTCGGTGAGGCCCGCGAGCCGGGCGGCCCGCCAGCGGCGCTCGCCGGCGATGATCTGATAGTAGCCGCTCTGCAGGCGGCGGACGGTGAGAGGCTGCAGGATGCCGTGCTGCCGGATGGACTCCGCCAGCTCCTCCAGCGCCTCGGGGTCAAAGGCCTTGCGGGGCTGGGAGGAACAGTTCTCCACCTGGGAGATGGGCACCGTCAGGACGCCGCTGTTGTCGCTTTTCAGCGCCTCGTCCCCCAAAAGGGCGCCCAGGCCCCGGCCCAGGCCGGAGGGTTTTTTCGCTGCCATGAAAAAGGCTCCTTTCTGAGAGCTTGCCCGGTTTTTCCCGGGCTCAGCCCTGATTCTTCCGCAGGAATTCCCGGGCGAAGGCGCCGTAGGCCTCCGCGCCCCGGGATGTCCGGTCATAGGCGAAGATGGGCTTGCCGTGGCTGGGGGCCTCGGAGAGCCGCACGTTCCGGGGGATGACGGTGGCGTAGACCTTGCCGGGGAAGTAGCGCTTGACCTCCTCCGCCACCTGCAAAGCGAGGTTGGTCCGGCCGTCGAACATGGTGAGGAGCACGCCCTCCAGCTCCAGCTGCGGGTTCAGAGACCGCCGCACGATGCGCACGGTGTTCATGAGGTCGCTGAGCCCCTCCAGGGCGAAGTACTCGCCCTGGACCGGCACCAGGATGCTGTCCGCCGCGCAGAGGGCGTTGATGGTCATGAGCTCCAGGGACGGCGGGCAGTCGATGAGGAGGAAGTCGTAGTTCTCCGCCACCTGGGAGAGGGCATCCTTTAAGAGGAACTGCCACTTCTCCATGCTGAGGAGCTCCACGCCCGCCCCCGCCAGGGCCTTGTTGCTGGGCAAAACGTCGCCCCAGCGGGTCTTCACCAGCACATCCCGGCTCTCGGCGTTGCCCACCAGCACGTCGTAGATGCCGAGGGACACGCTCTTGTCCACCCCCATGCCGGAGGTGGAGTTGGCCTGGGGGTCAAAATCGCAGAGCAGCACCCGCTTGCCCTCCTCCGCGAGACCTGCGCAGAGGTTGACGCAGGTGGTGGTCTTCCCCACGCCGCCCTTCTGATTCACGATCGCGACTGTCTTGCCCAATGGCACACCTGCTTTCCAACGCCGGACGCCGTCCGGCATGTTCTCTTTCTCTCCAACGAAACTCGTTGATATTTCATTATAGCAATCCCCATTCGCCAGTGCAAGGGAGAAAAAGAAAAAACTTGCCGCCAGGACTGCCCCCGTACGCCCCGCCACTTGCCTCCACGCCACCCTCAACGCTTCGTAGGGCACGACGACCCGGCGTGCCGCCCCCACCGCCCCGCCGCCCCGACGCCCCAATGCCCCCGCGTTGCTGGGCACCATCCCCCGTTGCTCCCGTAGGGCACGACGACTCGGCGTGCCGTCCCACGGCCGCCCCGAACGGGGCGTGGTGGCAGGTGGTGACCTGCAGCAATCCACCCCCGTTTTCTTTTTGGCGCCCAAAAAAGAAAACGGCGGTGGAGCCGTCAAAAAAAATGCCTGTCGCTGTGCAGTTACGGGCGCGGAGCGCGCCCTGCCGCGCAGCGGGACGCGGCCCTAAACGGTCCTGCTCAGTTAAGGTAATCCCTATGAGGACACGGGCGGGGCTTTCCGCAGACTTCCGGACATGGTACGCCGTGCTGCACTCTGAGGTTATCGGGCAAAAATCGAATTTGACCAGCTCCTCTTTCCGCGCTCAGAGCGCTGCCTCGGCAGTTGATGAAGCCTCCCGCACCTACCCGTAGGGCACGACGACCCGGCGTGCCGTCCCTCGTCCCCCCACAGGGCGTAGGGGCCGATGCCCATGACTGACGCCCCAAATTTTGGCACGAAATTTGGTCGGCGGAAGCCACACCCTAGACGCACCCCACCGCATCCGTTTTGCTCCTGTCTCCTGTAGGGGGCGGGCTCCGTCCCGCCCCGCAGGCAAGGCCCCGTCTTCGCACCAATTTTCCGTTGGTTCGGAACGCCTCCCCCACCGCGTAGGGGCGGACCTATGTCTCCGCCCGGATACACTCTTTGCGGGATTCGCCCGCGGGCCGACCCATGGGTCGGCCCCTACAAAACCTCCATCTCCCCCAACCGGGCGGGGACGGAGCCCCGCCCCTACGAGGGACCGGGGGTTCCTGATCCCTTGGGGGCGGCCGGGGACACATGCCCGTCCATTGATACAAAACAGCGGGATGTTTCACGTGAAACATCCCGCTGTCCCGCAGATCCTCCTTGGATGCAAGGGCTTGGCCTTTACGCCGGTCCCGGCGGGGAAGGGGCCGTTATCGCTCCGCTTCCGTCAGCAGGACGGCTCCTCTCGCGGGGAGGCACAGGGCGATCCGGCCCTCCCAGGCGGCGAAGCGCTGACCCGTCAGCAGGTCCAGGGCTTCCCGGCCCTCCCAGGGGAGGGTCAGAGCCACCTCGGCGTCCCCCGCGTTGAAGGCGGCGGCCGTGGTCTCGCCCTCCGCCTGGCGGCGGAAGGCCAGCAGCGGCCCCTGGGCGTGGAGCCAGGTCAGGTCCCCCCGGCGGAGGGAGGGCCGCTTCCGGAGCCGCCCCAGCAGGCGGAACCAGGCCAGCAGGTCTTCGTCCTCCCGGCCCCAGGGGTAGCCGCCCCGGCAGAAGGGGTCCTCCAGGCCCTGGAGCCCGGCCTCGTCGCCGTAAAAGAGCATGGGGGAGCCGGGGAAGGCGTAGAGCAGGGCGGAGGCCAGCTTCCAGCGCTCCTTGCCCAGCCGCTCCTCCTCCGGACGCAGGCGGAAAGCTGCCCGCTCCGCCTTGTCCGCCGGGGTCTGGCCTTCGCCCAGAAGGCTCAGGACCCGGGGGGTGTCGTGGGTGCCCAGGAAGTTCATGGCGGACTGGAAGGCCGGGGCGGGATAGTTCTCCCGGATGGTCTCCATACTCTCCCGGAAGTCCGCGGCGTCCCCGCCCCGGAGGTAGCAGAGGGCCGCCGTCCGGAAGGGGTAGTTCATGAGGCAGTGGGTCTCGCCCCCCAGCAGGTACTTGCGCCGCTGGGAGTAGGCGATCTTGTTGCTGCCGTCCTCCCAGACCTCGCCCAGGAGGAGGCATCCCGGCTTGGTCTCGTCCATGGCCTGCCGGATGCCCGCGATGAAGTCGTCCGGCAGCTCGTCCGCCACGTCCAGCCGCCAGCCATCTGCCCCGGCACGGAGCCAATGGCGGATGACGGAGTCCTCCCCCTCAAAGATGAAGTCCCGGTAGCTGGGGGCGCTCTCGTTGACGGCGGGCAGGTCCCGGATGCCCCACCAGGCGTCGTAGTCCGTGGGCCAGGGGTGGAAGTGGAACCAGGGGTAGTAGGGGGAATCCTGGCTCTGGGCCGCGCCGACGGTGTCGTAGCGGCCGTCGGCGTTGAAGTAGCGGCTGTCCTTCCCGTTGTGATTGAAGACGCCGTCCAGGATCACCCGGATGCCGAGGGCGTGGGCCTCGGCGCAGAGGGCGCGGAAGTCCTCCTCCGTCCCCAGCATGGGGTCGATGCGGCGGTAGTCGCCGGTATTGTAGCGGTGGTTGCTGCTGGCCTCGAAAATGGGGCAGAGGTAGAGGGTCTCCACCCCCAGCTCCCGGAGGTAAGGGAGCTTCTCCCGGATGCCGGCCAGGTCTCCGCCGAAGAAGTCCCGGCAGTACTCGCCGTCCTCATCCGGCAGATAGTCCGGGATGTCGTCCCAGTTCTCATGGAGCCGGCGGCCCCAGGGCATTTTCGTCATGTCCGGCAAGTGGGAGCGGCGGAAGCGGTCCGGGAAGATCTGATAGGTAAGGCCCTCCCCAAACCAGCCGGGGGTGGGGGAGGCGGCGTCATAGACCGTCATCTGCCAGCGGTGCTGGGGCTCCGAGCACCAGCCGGAGGCATCCAGATACCGGACGCTTCCGTCCGCCCGGGTGAAGCGGAAGGCGTACCAGCAGAGCTCCGGCGTTTCCGGCGCCGGAAAGGTCAGGGAGAAGCGCTGCCGCTCCCCGTCCCAGCCCTCCGCCGGGAGCTCCCACTCCCGGTCCTGGCCGGAGAATTCCTGCCGCAGCAGCAGCGTGCAGCGGACGAACCCCTCCCAGCCCTCCGGCCGGACATGGAGCGTCACCGGCGCGCCGCAGGGCACCGCGCCGTAGGGATACTTGCAGAGAGTGCAGCGGGGATCAAACACAAAGGGTTCAGACATATGGGCCTCCTGGGAGATGGTAATTGGTTATGGTAAACTTGCGGGGGAATGGACAATGGATAATTGAGAATTGAGAATGGAGAATGGAGAATTGGTTTGTGGGTTTTCGGAAAGGCATTCCGTTTTTCCGGGGTTGATGGAGGGTTTCGGTGGAACCGGTAGGGGCGGGGCTCCGTCCCCGCCCGGTTTGGAGGGGGGTAGATGGAGGATTTGTAGGGGCCGACCTGCGTGTCGGCCCGTGGGCGGGTTCTGGGCGGAGGCGTGTCCGGGCGGACACATAGGTCCGCCCCTACGCGGTGAGGGAGGCGTTCGGACACCAACGGAAATTTGGTGTGAAACGGGGCCTTGCCAGCGGGGCGGGACGGAGCCCGCCCCCTACGGGGGAGCGGAACAGGGCGGTGCGTCCAGGACGGCGGGGTGAGGTCACCCCGCCCTACGGGTGCAACACAGGTGGTGCCTAGCAGCGGGCCGATGTGGGCATCGGCCCCTACGGATAGAAGGGGAAGTCTCAGCGACCACCCGGGCCAGCGGCGCACAGCGGAGCGTCTGCGCCGCGGGTGCGAAGAAATGGGTGGGAATCGCGACAGAGGTCACCCCAAAAGGGGCCAGCAACGCCGGACAATCCCTCAGTCACGGCTGCGCCGTGCCAGCTCCCTTTACACAAGGGAGCCTTGTCCTGCGGGGGACGGGGGTTCGGGCCGCCGAGTCGTCGGCCCCTATGGAAAGCCCAAGCCAGCCGGCGCGCAGCGAAGCGTCCGCGCCCGCGGCCGCGAGGGATGGGCGGGAATCGGCGCAAGAACCATCCCAAAAGGAGGACCGCCCCCGCGACCACTCAGGCAGCGCTTAGCGAAGCGGAAAGCGCGGACCTCAGCAAAGCCCCGCCCGTGCTCACGTAGGGATTACCTCAAGTGAGCAGGACAGTTTAATGCCGCGTCCCGCTGCGCGGGAGGGCGCGTCCCGCGCCCGTAACTGCGCAGCGACCAGCGTTTTTTCTTTTGACGGTTCCACCGCCGTTTTCTTTTTGGGGCTCACCAAAAAGAAAATGGCGGTGGAAAGCCCGCCGGGGTTGCCCGGCACCCCCCGGTTGGTTGACCGGTTTACGGCACGCCGTACCTAGGGCAGGCTTCCGCCAGTCAAATTCCGAGACGGAATTTGGGGCGTCAGTCATGGTCACCCCGCCCTACGGAAGTCTGTACCAACAATCCCTCAGTCGCCCTACGGGCGACAGCTCCCTTTCCACAAGGGAGCCTTTGACCCGGTGGCCGTCAGGGCAGGAGGGTATTCTCCCCCTGGATGGGGGTGTCGATCTCCGGGGCGCTGAACCAGGAGTTCAGGATGGCCACGGCGGCGGGGGTGATGTTGGCGCCGGCGCCGGCCTGCTCCACCACGATGGCCACGGCGATCTCCGGGTCCTCATAGGGGCCGAAGCAGACGAAGATGCCGTTGTTCTCGGCCTCGCCGCCCATTTGGGCGGTGCCGGTCTTGGCGCCCGCCGTCACCACGCAGTCCTTGAAGTAGCCGGAGAGGGAACCGGTGGTGTAGCCCAGCATGCCCTTTTTGATGGCGTCCAGGTAGCTGGGGTCGATGTCGATGGTGTTGAGGGGCGTGCTGTCCCCCAGGGCCAGGACCTCTCCGCCGTCGGCGGAGCGGACCTCTTTCAGAAGGTGGGCGGGGCAGTGCTGCCCGCCGGAGACCAGGGTGGCCAGGGCGTTGGCCAGCTGGATGGGGGAGTAGAGCTGGTTGGCCTGGCCGAAGGCCGCCCAGGGGGCCAGGTCCTGCCCCTCGGGCTGGGAGGGCAGGGACCCGGCGGCGTCGCCGATCTCGATGCCCGTCTTGCTGCCGAGACCAAAGGCGGAGTAGTAGTCCCGCAGGGTGGTCATGCCCATGCGGTAGCCCATCTCCGCGAAGTAGTAGTTGCAGGAGCCGGTGATGGCGCTGGTGACGGTGACCTTGCCGTGGCCGCTGCGCTTCCAGCAGTTCAGGCCGCCGCCCCAGCTGGAGGGATAGGTCCAGTGGCCGCTGTCGAACAGGGCCTCGCTGAGCGTGGTGACTCCGCTGTCCAGGGCGGCGAAGGCCGTGATGGGCTTCAGGGTGGAGCCGGGGGGATAGGTGCCGTTGGTGGCCCGGTTCACGAGAGGCCGCCCCTCGCTGTCGGCGGAGAGGGTCTGGTAATCCTGGAAGTAGCGGGAGAGATCATAGTCCGGGTAGGAGGCCAGGGCCAGCACCTCCCCGGTGCCCACCTGGATCACGGCGGCAGCCCCGCCCCGGGTGATGCCGTCCTTGGCGGTCAGCCCCTCGATGACGGAGGCCAGGGCGTCCTCCACGTCCCGCTGGAAGCCCTCGTCGATGGTGAGGGACACGGTGCCGCCCGGCACCGGTTCCACGGAATACGTCTCGCCGGTGACCTTGCCCTGGTCGTTGAAGCTCACCACCCGGCGGCCGTTGGTGCCCCGGAGATAGCTCTCAAAGGCGCTCTCCGCCCCGAAAAGGCCGATGCTGTCGTTCATGGCGTAGCCCGCGTCCTTCAGCTCCTGGGTGTAGTCGCTGATGGCGCCGGTGACGCCCAGCACGTGGGGGGCCACATCCGTCTCCACCCGCCGGGCGGAGGAGGAGAGCACCCGGGCGCCCAGGTAGGCCCCGTCGTTGAGGATGCTGATGAGGTCGGAGGAGATGTCCTTCACCATGAGGTAGCTCTCGGCGCTCTCCGCGCGGATGGCCAGCTCATAGCGGACGGCCAGCACCTTCCGCGCGTCGGCGTCGCTCCAGTCCTCCGGGATCTCGAACTTGAGGCGCATCCGGGCGAAGAGCGCCTCCGCCGGGAGGCCGGAGCTCACCAGCAGCTCCTCCGTCACGTCATCCGTGGTGACGGAGGTGGAGAGGAGCTCCATGGGGCTCTGCAGGAAGCGGATGAAGCTGGCCTTGGTGGTCCGGCTGGCGTCGTCCAGGGTGTAGGAGAAGGGGGCGCTCTCCGTCAGAGGGAGGGTGTCCGTCCAGTCCAGCTTCTCCTCCTCGCAGAGCTCCACGAGACGGAGGATGGCGGCGTTCATGTCGTCGTCCTTGGAGAGGAGGGAGGAGTCAAAGCTCAGGTTGTAGATCTGGCGGTTGGAGACCAGCACCTTGCCGTTCCGGTCCGTCAGGATGCCCCGGGAGGCCACCACCTTCTCGGACTTCGTGATGGAGCGCTGGGACTGCTCCTGGTACTCGTCGTAGTGGACCACCTGGGCGTTGTAGAGGAGGCCCACATAGCAGAAGAGCACCGCGAAGAGGAAGCCCGCCAGCACATAGAGCCGGGAGGGTTTATGGGGGGCAGAGGGTTCCATACGCATGGCGGGGACTCCTTTCTTTCAAAATGACAGTTTGATCCGATCCCGCGCTCCCTCAGTCATCATAAAGATGCGTCTTCCCATGGAGGAAGCGCAGCAGCAGGTAGAGAAACGGCAGCGCCGGCAGGGTGATGAGGAATTCCTTCCCGGTCACGGTCATGGCGGTGACGAAGGCCCCGTGGCCGGTGGCGGCCAGAGCTCCCGCGTGGAGGAGCCCTGTGACAAGATAGCTGAGGGCCGAGGCCGCCAGGGCGCTCAGAAGGTTGGAGGAGAGCCAGCCCCGGGTCAGAAGCCCCGCCAGCATGGCGGCCAGGGGGAAAGCAATGGTATAGAAGCAGGGGATGCCCCCCGGCAGGGCCAGGTCGCAGGCGGCCCCCAGGCACAGGGCGTACACCGCCCCGCAGGGCACAGCCCCCTCCCAGACTGCCACCATGGCGGCAAGGGCCGGGTAGAGGAAGGGCATCACGCCCCAGAGGTCCAGCCGCTGCAGGATGAGGCCCTGCACCAGGCAGACCAGAAGCCCCGCCGCGCCGTACAGGCTCCAGCGGAAGATGAGTTCGGACCGGGCGACCATGGCCCCTCCTTTCCCGTGGGATCAGTCCACGATGGTAAAGTCCTTGACAACGAAGACCTGGCTCAGCGACTCCAGCTCCGCCGCGGGCTCCACCACGGCGTAGGACGCCGCGCCGGAGTCGTCGGTCCGGACCTCCCGGACGGAGCCGATGGTGAGGTCCGCCGGGTAGTAGCCGCCGAGGCCCGAGGTCAGCACCAGGTCCCCCGGCAGCAGCTGGCTCCCCTCGTTGGGGAGGTAGCTGAGCTCCAAAAGCCCCTCCGACATCAGGGTGAAGTCCCCCTGGGCGAGGCCTACGTCCCCGGTGCGGAAGACCTTGGCCCCCAGGGAGCTGTCCGTATCGATGAGGGTCAGGACGGTGCACCAGTTGTAGCCCGCCTCGCTGACCACGCCCACCAGCTCATAGCGCTCGGTGATGACGCAGTCCCCCACGGCGATGCCGTAGTCCGTGCCGTGGTTCAGGGTCAGGGAGGAGGTCCAGTTGGACCGGTCGCGGTTCAGCACCCGGGCGGACTCTAAGTCAAAGCTCCGGTGCTTCTCCCGCAGGCCCAGCATCTCCCGGTAGCGCGCGTTCTCGTCGAGAGCCGTCTGGGCGTCCCGGACGTCCTCCTTCATCTCCGCGATCTGGCGCTTGAGCTCTTCATTCTCGGCCCGGAGGGCCTTGTTGTCCGCGAAGTAGTCCTGCTTCTCGTTGTACCAGTCCGCCACGCTCTGGGCGGCGGAGCGGAAGGGGGACGTGATGACCCCCACGATGTTCCCCAGGGGGGACGCCGTGCTGCTGACGACGCTCATCACCGCCAGCGTCACCGCCACCACCGCAATGGCCAGCAGCACCCAGAGGCCGTGTTTTTCCAAAAAGTGCTTCATTGCATGCCTCCCGCTGAGAATTGAGAAAAACGAAAAATGATAATTGAGAATGGATAATTGACAATTGAGAATTGACGGATCTTTGCGGGGCGTCAGAGGACGTGGATGCCGAACTCCTCCAGCATTTCCGCCAGGAGCGGGATGGGCAGGCCCACCACGTTGGAGTAGTCTCCCCGGATGCCCGCCACCAGCACGGCCCCCAGGCCCTGGATGCCGTAGGCCCCGGCCTTGTCCATGGGCTCGCCGCTTGCGATGTAGCGCCGCAGCCGCTCCTGGGAAGCCGGGAGGAAACGGACGAAGGTCTCCTCGCTGCGGGTCAGGAGGGTCTCCCCCCGGCCCACGGTGACGCCGGTGCAGACGCTGTGCTCCCGGCCCTGAAGGGCCGTCAGCATCCGCAGGGCGTCCGCCTCGTCTCGGGGTTTTCCCAGGCGGGTGCCGTCCAGGAAGACCATGGTGTCCGCCGTGACGAAGACCTCGTCCGGTCCGCAGAGGCCCTGGGCCCCGGCGGCCTTCTCCCGGGAGATATACTCCACCGTCGCCCGGGGGCTGAGGCCCTGGGGCACCCGCTCCTCCACCCGGGGGACGCGGATCTCGAAATCAGTGACTCCCATCTGCCGCAGCAGCTCCTGCCGCCGGGGGGACTGGGAGCAGAGGACCAGCTTTGCCATGGCGTCCACCTCAGATCCCGGTGGAGCCGAAGCCGCCCCGGTCCGGGCCGCCCAGGGTCTCCACCTTCAGGAATTGCAGGGCGGGCTGGTTCTCGACAATGCGGAACTGGCAGATCCGGGCGCCCTTGGGGATGGTCACGTCCCTCGTGGCGTAGACGGGCATCCGCCACTGGTCGCCGTCGCCCCGGTAGCTGTAGTCCACCACGCCCACAGAGTTGGTCTGCAGGATGCCGAAGTTCTTGAAGGTGGAGCTCCGGGGGGCCAGATGGGCTTCATAGCCCTCCGGCAGGGCAATGGCCACGCCCAGGGGGATGAGCTGAAAATCCCCGGTGTGCAGGGTCACTTCCTCCGCCGCAGAGAGGTCGATCCAGTCGGATTTCCCCGCCACATAGCAGAGCTCTTCCATGTCGTCTGAAAAATATTTTACCTTGATCGTTTCCATGATAAACCTCGTATGGATGATGATTGGGAATGGAGAATGGAGAATTGATAATTGAGAATGGAGAATTAAGAGTGGAGGATTGGTTTGCGGGTTTTGCGGAAAGGGATCTGTTTTTCCGGGGTCGATGGAGGCTGCAGTCGAATCGGTAGGGGCGGGGCTCTGTCCCCGCCCGGTGGGGGGTAGATGGAGGTTTTGTAGGGGCCGACCGATGTGTCGGCCCGGACACGGTCCTACACGGGGCGGGGAGGCGTTCCGGAACCAACGGGGACCGGTGTGAAAACGGACCTTGCCAGCGGGGCGGGACGGAGCCCGCCCCCTACCGGAGGGAGCGGAGGTGCTTGCGGCGGGGTGTGGTCACCCCGCCCTACGGGTGCAACGCTGGTGGTGCCTAGCAGCGGGCCGATGTACCTAAGGCGTGGCTTCCGCCGACCAAATTTCGTGCCGAAATTTGGGGCGTCAGTCATAGGCATCGGCCCCTACGCCCTGCGGGGGACGAGGGACGGGGGACGGCACGCCGGGGTCGTCGTGCCCTACGGGTGGTTGCGGAGAGCCGCCGCGATTGCCCTGGGTAGCGGCGCACAGCGGAGCGTTTGCGCCAGAGGTCGCGAGGAAATAGGCGGGAAACGGAGCAGAAATCACCCCCGAAGGGGGCATCAACGCCGGACAATCCCTCAGTCAGCCTGCGGCTGACAGTTCCCTTTGCACAAGGGAGCCTTAGGGGACGGGGGATGCGGATTGCCGCGTCGCTTCGCTCCTCGCAATGACAGTCCTGATCATTCCGAGGAGGCCCAACGGGCCGACGTGGGAATCCGTCCTTTTTTACGATGGACGGGGGTTCGGGCCGCCGTACGAAAGACGAGGGGAACGGCACGCCGAGGTCGTCGGCCCCTACGGAAAGGAGAGAAAGCCCAATCAACCACCCAAGCCAGCCGGCGCGCAGCGAAGCGTTCGCGCCCGCGTGGGCGAGGGATGGGCGGGAATCGGCGCAAAGGCCATCCCAAAAGGGGGACCGCCTCCGCGACTGCCGGTGCAGCGCTTAGCGAAGCGGAAAGCGCGGGGATAGCCGCTGGTCAAATTCAGTCTTTGCCCGACAAGTGAGTTGTTCAGCACGGGGTACAGGGTTCGGAGGTTTCAGCAAGGCCCCGCCCGTGCTTGCGCTGACGTTACCTCAACTGAGCAGAACAGTTTAGCGCCGCGTCCCGCTGCGCGGCAGGGCGCTCCGCGCCCGTAACTGCGCAGCGAAAAGCGTTTTTTCTTTTGACGGCTCCATCGCCGTTTTCTTTTTGCCGCCTGCAAAAAGAAAATGGGGGTGGAAAGCTGCCGGGCTTCCCCGGCACCCCCGGTCGGTCGACCGGTTTACGGCACGCCGTACCTAGGGCATGGCCTCCGCCGACCAAATTTCGTCCCGAAATTTGGGGCGTCGGTCAAGTCGTCGTGCCCTACGGCCGACAGCTCCTGTTGCGGTGCCCAAAATTCTTTGCTCGCATGCGCTCACAGAATTTTGACCGCTGCCACTCCTTTTTGCTCGCTTCTTCCGCCACTGGCGGCGCTCGCAAACGTCCCCCTTTGCACAAGGGAGCCTTGAGAGACGGAAGCACCGCAGGCGGTGCACCAAGTACGGACCGTAATATTGCGAGAAGATTCTACGAAAAGGAATCGAAATCCCTCACTCTACACCACGGTCCCAGAGGCCTCGGGTGAATTTTTTGGGCGGCTGGGCGTCGGTCTGATAGGCGTGGAGGATTTGCGCGGCTTCCTCCGCCGTCTCGGTGGTGAAGCGGAGGCGGGCAGCGGAGAGACCCATTCTCTTCCAGTCCTGCCGGTCGGCGAGCCACAGGGGAAGGCTGTTCTGCAGCTCGCTGCGGTGGCCCCAGACCCCCAGGATGGGGAAGCTGGCCCCGGTGCGGTCGGTGAGGACGTGGCCCTCCCGGCAGGGGGCCTTTTCGGGGACGGCGGGGCCCTGGGTATCCAGGCGGCAGCCCTTTCCGTTCTGCACCAGGCAGTTCTCCGTGACCATCAGCGGCAGGCGGCCGTAGACGATGGCCTCCGCCGGGAGGGGTAGCCGCAGGGACCGGACCTGCGCCCCCTTCAGCTCGAAGGAGAGGCAGCAGGAGGCGAGACCCTCGCTTTGCAGGAAGGCCAGGGACCGGGAGTTGAAGGCGTTGAGGCCGTAATCCCCCCGGAGGGTGAGATCCATCCCCCGGACCAGGGGAAAATGCCCCAGATTCCCCAAAAGCAGGGCGGAAACGCCCGCCTTTTCGGCAATTTTCAGAAGCTCCCGGAGCTTCCCCTCGTCCCGGTCCCGCCAGATGCGGGGCAGGATGGCCTGCCACTCGCCGGGGAAGGCCGGGAGGGTCCCCATCTCCGCCAGTTCCTCCAGCGGGAGGGCGATGGCGGCGGGGGAGAGGGCCAGCAGCTCCGGCGAGAGCTGCCGCCGGGAATGGAGCGTCACGGTGAGGGCCGGGGGACCGGGGTTCCGGCCCTCGTCGGAGATTTGCTTCCCATAGGGCAGCTCCCGGCGCGGCGGCGGGGCGCAGCGCTCCTCCGTCAGGGCGGTCAGGGCCTGGCGGCGAAGCTCGTTGACGGCGCTGGCCGGGAGGGACAGGCCCTCCGCCACCTGGACGGTGACGCCCTCGCAGCGGTAGGCGGTGCCGCCGGTCTTCCGGAGCCGGGCTTCCAGCTCCTCCGCCGTGAGGGGGCGGGTGCGGGCGCTCTCCGGGATGGGTCCCGTGACGGTGACCGTGTGGCCGTCGGCGTCCCGGGCCGTGAGGGTGCAGGGCTCCCCGGCGGAGACGCTGCCGGTGAAGGTCACCGGGACCGTCCGGGCGCTGTCCTTCTCATAGACGGACCGGGCCTGGGCGAAGAGCTCTTTGGGCTCCGGGGCGTTCTCCGGCCGGGAGCCGAAGATCTTCGGGCCCCGGCGGCCCTGCCAGTAGGCGTCCGTGAAGCCCTGGCGGGAGAAGGCGGCCTCGAGAGCTTTCTCTTCCTCCGGCGTGGGGCGGCGGTTTTCCTGTAAGAGCCGGGCGTAGATGCCCGTCACCACGGCCACGTACTCCGGCCGCTTCATCCGGCCCTCCAGCTTCAGGCAGGCAACGCCCATGTCCTGGGCGCGCCGCAGTTCCCCCGCAAGGCAGCTGTCCTTCAGCGACAGGGGACGGCCCCCCTTGGCGGGGGCGTCCAGGCCGTAGGGCAGGCGGCAGGGCTGGGCGCAGGCCCCCCGGCTGCCGCTGCGGCCGCCGATGAGGGCGCTCAAGTAGCACTGGCCGGAGTAGCACATGCAGAGGGCCCCGTGGGCGAAGATCTCGACCTCGGCGGGGCAGTTCCGGCAGATGGCCTCGGTGTCCCTGGCGGAGCACTCCCGGGCGATGACCACCCGCTCGCAGCCGAGCTTCGCGGCCTCGCAGGCGCCGCCGGAGGTGAAAAGGCTCATCTGGGTGCTGGCGTGGAGGGGGAGGTCCGGCAGGGCCTCGCGCAGGAGGGCGAAGAGGCCCCAGTCCTGGACCAGCACCGCGTCCACCCCCAGGCGGGAGGCCAGGCGGGCGGTTGCCAGGGCCTCCGGCAGCTCCCGGTCACTGAGGAGGGTGTTGAGGGTCAGGAAGACCCGGACGCCCCGCTCATGGCAGTAGCGGAGGGCGGCGGCAAAGTCCTCCTCCGAGAAGTTTTTGGCGCTGCGGCGGGCGTTGAAGCTGCCCATGCCGAGATACACCGCGTCCGCCCCGGACTGCACGGCGGCCCGCAGGGCCTCCGGAGACCCGGCGGGGGAGAGGAGCTCCGTCATCTGCCGTTGCCGCCGTTATTGTTCTGTCGGTTCTGGCCGTTGTTCCGGCTCTCCAGCCGCTGCTGCAGGCGGAAGACCTCCCGCTTCAGCTCGCTGGCCTCGGCCTGGGCCTTGGCGGCCTCGTCCAGATAGCCCTTGATCTGGCGGCGCAGCTGCTCCGCCGCGGCCTGCTCCTTGAAGAGCTCGTCCGCGATGTTGGCGGCGGTGAGGACGGCGGCGTCCGTCCGCCCCACCCGGGCGCCGGAGAGGACGGCCTCCATCTTCTCGCTGACGTAGCTGCCCACCCGCTGCATGTAGGAGGGGGCCTCCTCCGCCACGAAGGTGTAATCCTCCCCGCAGATGCTGACGACGACACGGTTTTCCATGCTCTGCTCCTCCTTCTTCTGAAAGGGTGTTTCCGGGACGGACCCCGGAAGTTACGATAATGACCCAGTTTGTATCATTATAGTATAGCATAGTTTTCTTCCCGCTTCCAGTGGAAGAGGGAAAACTTCGGGAAAAATTCACGATTTGGCAGGGGAGGGGGCGCGGAATTGCCCCTTGTCCTTTTGGGGGGATTCGTGTAGAATAAAAGACTGAAGAAATTTCCCCTGCGGGGGCGAAGGGAGGGAGCGCAGATGGCAGACCGGCTGATTCGGCCGGGGGACGAGGGCGTCACGGTGACGGCCTCGGCGCTCCGGACCCTGCTCTCCTCCGGCAACGGCGACGCGGCCCTTTTGTACCTGGCCCTCCTCCGCCGTCACGGCGGCGTGGCCCCCCGGTCTCTCGCCGGGGAGCTCCGCTGGGACCGGGAGCGCATCGAGCGGGCCGAGACCGCCCTGCAGGAGATGAAGCTCCTGGCCCCGGAACCGGAGGCGGAGCCGCCCCTGCCCGCCGAGCGCCCGGCCTACAGCGGCACGGACGTGGCGGAAAAATTAGAAACGAGCGGGGAGTTCCGCTCCCTACTCGCCGCCGTGGAGCAGCGGATGGGCAAGAAGCTGGCGACGCCGGACGTGGCGTCCCTTCTGGGGCTCTGCGATTACCTGGGGCTGCCCGCAAACGTGGTCTACCAGCTGGTCTGCCACTGCATGGAGCGCGCCGAGCACCGCCCCGGCGGCCGCCGCCCCGGGATGCGGCAGATCGAGCGGGAGGGCTACGCCTGGTCCCGTCTCGGCATCGACAGCCAGGAGGCTGTGGACGCCTACCTCCGCAGGTACGCCCAGCGCCAGGGGGCCTTCCCCGGCTACATGAAGGCGCTGAACCTGCCGGAGCGGCTGCCCACCCCGTCGGAGGAGAAGTACCTCGCCGCCTGGCAGGACATGGGCTTCCCGCCGGAGACGGTGGCCATCGCCTACGACAAGACCGTGCTGCGCTGCGGCGAGTTCCGTTGGGCGTACTGCAACGGCATCCTGAAAAAGTGGCACCAGGCCGGGCTCCACAGCCCCGCCCAGGTGGAGACCGGCGACCGCCCGGCAAAGCCCCGGGAGCAAACGCCGCCCCCGCCAGAGCGGCGGCAGGAGGATCTCACCAAGCTCCGGCAGTACATCCGCCGGAGGGACAGGGAGGAATGACGCATGGCATACGACGGCAAGCTCCTGCGCCGGGCGCAGGCAAAATATGAGGACGACCGCTCCCGCCACGAGGAGGAGATGGCCCGCCGCCGGGAGGCCATCTTCCTCCGCCAGCCCCGGCTCCGGGACATCGACCGGGAGCTGAAGGCCACCATGGCCAAGATCATCCGCTCCGCCCTGGTCCGGGGCACGGACCCCTCCGGGGCCATCGAGGTCCTGCGGGACGAGAACCTGAGCCTGCAAAAGGAGCGCGCCGGCCTGCTCCGCGCCATGGGCCTTCCCGAGGACGCCCTGGAGGAGAAGCCCCTCTGCCCCCTCTGCGAGGACCGGGGCTACCGGAAGAACGGCGAGGTCTGCCGCTGCCTGCGGGAGTACTATGCCCGGGAGCAGAAGAAGGAGCTCTCCCGGCTCCTGGACCTGGGCAATCAGAGCTTTGAGAGCTTTTCCCTGGACTGGTACTCCGACGCCGAGCGGCCGGAGACCGGCATCTCCGACCGGGAGAACATGGACCGGACGAAACGGGTCTGCCGCCGCTTCGCGGAGCACTTTGCCCCCGGAAAGAGCGCCAACCTGCTGCTCTTCGGCGCGCCGGGGCTCGGCAAGACCCACCTCTCCGCCGCCATCGCCCGGGAGGTCAGCGACGGCGGCTTCTCCGTGGTCTATGACACCGCGGGCCACGTCTTCTCCTGCTTCGAGGCGGAGAAGTTCGGCCGGGAGGAGGAGCGGGAGAGCGGCGTGGAACGCATTTTAAGCTGCGACCTCCTGATCCTGGACGACCTGGGGACCGAGATGACCACGAGCTTTGTGGTCAGCGCCCTCTACCAGATCGTGAACACCCGCCTCTTGGAGCGGCGCTCCACCATCATCTCCACCAACCTGACCCCGGACCAGATCGCCGGCCGCTACTCCCCCCAGATCGCCTCCCGCATCGAGGGCGAGTATGAGATCCTGCCCTTCTTCGGGGAGGATATCCGGGTCCAGAAGCGCGGCTGACGCACGATGCCCCCCAAAAAAACCAAGCCCCCGGAGAAGTTCTCCGGGGGCTTTTCGTTTATTCCTGTACCACGGGCGGTTCCACGGGGGCGGGGACGGGGATGGGGTCATCCGGGGAGCCGGGGTCCGGGGTCACGGGCTCCAGGGTGCCGCTGCCGGGGTCCGGGGTCACGGGATCGGGGTCCGTGATCTCGCCGTCGCCGCCGGCGGGCAGGGCCGGGCCCCGGAGGATGACCTTGTTCCGGGACTTGTAGTCGCTGACGGCCTCCAGGGTGCTGGAGATGAGGTTGCCGTTGCCGTCATAGAGGTTCCGGTAGGAGCGGACCTTGTGGCCGGTGTAGGGGGTGGTCTTCACCTTCTCCGTGCCGGGGGCCAGGGTGGGATCGTCCTCATAAATGGTCTCATAGGGGGTGTCGGAGAGCTTCTCCGTGGTCATCTTCACGGTGATGTCGTCCACCTTGGTGCCGTAGATGGTGACGGTCAGGTAGCCGCCGGAGTAGCTGGTGACGATCTTGATGGGGTAGTTGGTGTCGTTGGCGAACTGGTAGTCCGGCCCGCCCCAGGAGACGGTGGCGTCCAGGCCCCAGGTGATGTAGCTGGGAGCGTAGCGGTGGGCGTAGCGCTGGACGATCTCCAGGTTCGAGCGCAGGCACGCGAGATACAGCGTGGAGGAGGTCTGGCAGATGCCGCCGCCGATCTCGTCCACCGTCTCGCCCTTGACGTAGGCAGGGGCGGCCTGATAGCCCCGGGCGGCGGTCCGCTGGCCCACCGCGCCGTTGTAGGAGAAGACCTCGCCGCAGTTGAGCACGTAGCCGTTGATGGTGGAGGCGGAGAGCTTCACGTTGCTGATCCGGGCGGCGGTGCCGGAGACATGCGTTTTGCAGGTGCCGAGCACATCCCGGAAAAGGACGCCCTTCAGCTCCTCCGCCGTGACGGCGGGCCGCTGGATGCTGGCGGAGATCGCCACGGTCTCGCCGGGCTGGGCGGCGTCCAGCGCCGCCTGGGCCTCCGCCACGTCAAAGTCCGCCCCCAGCTGCTCAGGGGTGATGGACTTGGTGGCGGGATCGTAGCCGGCGTTCTTCATCTCCCCGGCCACGGCGTCATGGATGTCCTGGGCGGAGAGCACGTCGGCGGCGGTGGTGGTATAGGGGACGAGAAGGCTCAGGTCCCCGGCCCAGTTGGCGCTCTCCAGCCCCTGGCGCAGCTCGCTGAGGGAGACGGTCCGGCCGTCCTTGGCCAGGGTCACGCTGACGCAGTCCTCGCCCACTTCATACTCCGTCCCCTGGGGCTCCCAGGAGAGGGCGTCGGCGGTGGACTGGGCGGCATCCAGGGCTTTTTGGGCGTCCACGGTGATGGTCCGCTCCCCGGCGCCGAAGGCCACGGCGGCGTGCTTTGTGAAGTAACGGACCCCGGCGCTGAGGAAGGAGCCGGAGGTCAGGGACCGGTGGGCCTCCGCCACCAGAGTCTCCGTGTCCACGCGGACGCCCAGGTCAGAGAGGGGGATGCTGGCGTCCGGCGCCGCCTCGGGGTCGATCTCCTCCTCCGGCGCTCCCTGGGGATAGAGGCGGACGGAGACGGCCAGCTCCGGCAGGGCGTCGTCGATGGTCTTCACGGCCTCGGCCTGGGTCTGGCCGGTGACGTCCTGGCCCAGGATGACGGCTCCCCGCCAGAAGGTATCGCTCTGCTGGACCCAGGCGCAGAAGCCCAGGTAGGCTGCGATCAGCACAGCCAGGACGATGATGACGATGAGGGGCGCGCGGGATCTGCCCTTTTCCGGCGGGGCAAGGTGCTTGGCTTCCTGTTTCATGGCGAAGCCCTCCTGTATTTCTCTTGAACTGAGGCGGCTCCGCTTGAGCCGCCGGAGGATGAACTCTTCCAGTTGACTCATTGTAGCACGTTTTCCCGGGAATTGCATTACAATCCCGTTACAGTTTTCCGGGGAGGCCCCGGGGGATGCGGATGGTGAGGATGATGGCGTCCTCCGTCTCCTGCCGCTCCGTCTGGGCGTCCACCCCGGCCTCCCGGATGACCCGGAGCCCCCGGTCCACGCTGTTGAGGAAGAGGCGGACGTCCTTGAGGATGTAGCTCCGCCGGCCCCGGGGGGCGGTCTTGGCCGGGAGGGCGGCGAGATAGCGCTCCGCCTGGGCAACGCTCAGCTGCCGCTCCCGAATGTGCTTCGCGGCGGCGGCCTGGGCCTCCGGGTCGGAGACGGCCAGCAGGGCCCGGGCGTGACGCTCCGAGAGCCCGCCGGCCAGGATCTCCCGCACGCAGCCGGGGCTGAGCTTCAGGAGCCGCAGCTTGTTGGCCAGGGCCGAGGCCGAGCGTCCCAGCTTGGCCGCCAGTTCCTCCTGGGTCTCTCCGGTCTTGCGGAGGTAGGCGCTGAGGGCGGCCGCCTCCTCCAGAAAGTGGAGGTCCCGGCGCTGGAGGTTTTCCGTCAGGGCCAGCAGGGCGGAGTCCGTGTCCTCCGCCTCGATGGGCAGGCACGGCACGACGGCAAGGCCCGCCAGCATAGCCGCCCGCAGCCGCCGCTCCCCGGCCACCAGCTCCCAGTTCTCCCCCCGGCGGCGGACGGTCAGGGGCTGCAGCACCCCCCAGCGGCGGATGGACTCCGCCAGCTCCCGGAGCCCGTCCTCCTCAAAGATGCGGCGGGGCTGGCTGGGATTGGGCACGATGTCCTCCGGCGGCAGCAGCAAAACACGGCGCCCGGCAAGAGCGGTCATAGGAAAGCCTCCTCTCGTTTTCCCCATGGTACACCAAGAGAGAGGAAAAATTTGCCGAATTTCAGCAGAGAAGCAACTTTTTGCACCGCCGCTGGCCCGGTGCTGCGCCCGTAGGGCGGGGCGACCTGACCGACGCCCCAAATTTCGGCACGAAATTTGGTCAGCGGAGGCCATGCCCTAGGTACGGCGTGCCGCGGCCCGGTTGACCAACCGGGGGTACAGGCGAAGGCCTGTGGCTTTCCACCCCCATTTTCTTTTTGCGGCGGCAAAAAGAAAACGGCGGTGGAGCCGTCAAAAGAAAAAACGCTGGTCGCTGCGCAGTTACGGGCGCGGGACGCGCCCTGCCGCGCAGCGGGACGCGGCTCTAAACTGTTCTGCTCAGTTACCGCAGCCCCTACGGGAGCACGGGCGGAGCTGTGCTGAGACTTCCGGACATGGTACGCCGTGCTGCACTCTGAGATCATCGGGCAAAGACCGAATTTGACCAGCTTCTCTTTCCGCGCTTTCCGCTTCGCTAAGCGCTGCCCGGGCAGTCGCGGCGGCGGTCCCCCTTTTGGGATGATCCTTGCGTCGATTCCCGCCCATCCCTCGCCCACGCGGGCGCGGACGCTTCGCTGCGCGCCGGCTGGCTTGGGTGGTTGATTGGGCTTTCCGTAGGGGCCGATGCCCACATCGGCCCGTTGCTTGGCACCACCTGTGTTGCTTCCGTAGAGCGGGGTGACCTCACCCCGCCGCCGGACGCACTATCCTGCTCCACCCCCCTGTAGGGGGCGGGCTCCGTCCCGCCCCGCTGGCAAGGTCCGTTTTGCCCCAATTCCTGTTATTTCGGAACGCCTCCCCCACCGCGTAGGGGCGGACCTATGTGTCCGTCCGGAAACGCCTCTGCGCGGGACCCGCCTACGGGCCGACACATCGGTCGGCCCCTACAGAGGCTTTACGGGACGGCAAAAAAGGAAGGTGCCATCGGCACCTTCCTTTTTTATTCTGCGGCTCAGGCCAGGTCGGGGAGCTTGGCTACCACGGCGGCGCATCTCGGGCAGAGGCCGTTCTCGTTGGCCTTCGTGCTGTGCTTCCAGCAGCGGGGGCACTTGGCGCCCTCGGCTTCCTTCACGAAGACGCTGAGCTCGCTGCCCACGGTGACTTCCACCTGGGAGACGATGAGGAGGTCGGCCAGCTCGCCGCCGTCCATCTCCGCGAGGAAGGCGTCCTCGGCGGGGACGGTGAGGGCTACGTCGGCTTCCAGGCTCTTGCCGATCTTCTTCTCGGCGCGGGCGGTCTCCAGCACGCCGTTGACGGCGGTGCGGACGGCGATGATCTTCTCCCACTTGGCCATCTGCTCCTCGGTGAGGGCGTAGGCGGTGAAGGGGGAATTCATGTCGTTGAAGAGGACGTTGCGGGTATCGTCGCCGTCCTTATGGGGCATGGCCAGCCAGATCTCGTCGCCGGTGAAGCAGAGGATGGGGGCCATGAGCTTCGTCATGCTGTCCAGGATCAGATAGAGGGCCGTCTGGGCGCTGCGGCGGGCGAGACCGTCCTTCTCCTCGCAGTAGAGGCGGTCCTTGATGATGTCCAGATAGAAGTTGGAGAGCTCCACCACGCAGAAGTCGTTGACGGCGTGGGTGATGACCAGGAACTCATAGTCGTCGTAGGCCCTGGCGCACTTTTCCATCAGGGCGTTGAGCCGGGTGACAGCCCAGCGGTCCAGCTCCAGCATGTCGGCGGGGGAGACCAGGCGGTTGGGGTCGAAGCCGTCCAGGTTGCCCAGGCAGTAGCGGGCGGTATTCCGGAACTTCAGATAGTTCTGGCTGAGCTGCTTGAAGATGGCGTCGGAGCAGCGGACGTCGGCATGGTAGTCGGCGCTGGCGGCCCAGAGGCGCAGGATGTCCGCGCCGTACTTCGCAAAGACCTCGGCGGGGTCCACGCCGTTGCCCAGGGACTTGTGCATGGCCTTGCCCTCGCCGTCCACAGTCCAGCCGTGGGTGACGCACTCTTTGAAGGGGGCGCCGCCGCCGAAGGCGCCCACGGCGGTGAGGAGGCTGCTCTGGAACCAGCCGCGATACTGGTCCAGACCCTCCAGGTACATGTCGGCGGGCCAGAAGTCCTGATCCTTCTTCATGGAGGCGAAGTGGGTGGAGCCGGAGTCAAACCAGCCGTCCAGGGTATCCGTCTCCTTCTCAAAGCCGGACTTGCCGCCGCAGTGGGGGCAGGCGAAGTCCTTGGGAAGGATGTCCGCGGCGTCCAGCTCAAACCAGGCGTTGGAGCCCTTCTCGCCGAAGAGGGCGGAGATGGCGGCAATGGTCTCGTCCGTGCATACGGGCTTGCCGCAGTCCTTGCAGTACACCACGGGGATGGGCAGGCCCCAGCGGCGCTGGCGGCTGATGCACCAGTCGCTGCGCTCCCGGATCATGCTCTTCATCCGGTCAATGCCCCAGCCGGGCACCCAGCGCACGTCGTCGCAGGCGGCGCAGGCGGCGTCCTTAAAGGCGTCCACGGAGCAGAACCACTGGGGAGTGGCGCGGAAGATGATGGGGTTTTTGCAGCGCCAGCAGTGCGGATAGCTGTGGACGATCTGTTCGCTTGCGAAGAGGGTGCCGTTCTCGCGCATGTCGCCCAGGATGATGGGGTTGGACTCCTCCACCCGCAGGCCCTGGTACTTGCCGGCGTAGTCGGTGTGGCGGCCCTGGTCGTCCACGGGCACCACCATCTCCATGCCGTAACGGCGGCAGGTCTGGTAGTCGTCCGCGCCGAAACCGGGGGCGGTGTGGACGCAGCCGGTACCGGAGTCCATGGTGACGTAGTCGGCGTTCACCAGGCGGCTGGTCTTGGGCAGGAAGGGGTGATCAGCCAGCATGTTCTCAAAGAAGCGGCCGGGGTGGGTCTCGGTGATCTCGTAGCTCTCAAAGCCGCCCAGCTTCATGACCTTTCCCGCCAGGGCCTCGGCCATGATATAGGTCTCGCCGTTGGGGGCCTTCACCAGGGCGTAGCTCTCGTCAGGATGCAGGGCGATGGCAAGGTTCCCGGGCAGGGTCCAGATGGTGGTGGTCCAGATGACGAAGAAGGTCCTGGCCTTGTCGGCGCTGGGGAGCTTGCCCTGGTCGTCGCGCAGGGGGAACTTCACATAGACGGTGGTGCAGGGGTCGTCCTGATATTCGATCTCGGCTTCCGCCAGGGCAGTCTCATCGTGATAGCACCAGTAGACGGGCTTGAGGCCCTTGTAGATGTAGCCCTTCCGGTACATCTCGCCGAAGACCTTGACCTCCTCCGCCTCAAAGCTGGGGTTCATGGTCTTGTAGGGGTGCTCCCAATCGCCCACGACGCCCAGGCGCTGGAAGCCCTGCATCTGGATGCCGATATACTTCTCGGCGTAGGCATGGCAGGCGGTGCGGAAGTCCGCGACGGACATTGCCTTGCGGTTGAGCTTCTGCTCCTTGATGATGGCGCTCTCAATGGGCATGCCGTGGTTGTCCCAGCCGGGGATATAGGGGGTATAGCGGCCCCGCATGGCGTAGGAGCGGACGATGATGTCCTTCAGGGACTTGTTGAGAGCGTGGCCCATGTGCAGAGCGCCGTTGGAGAAGGGAGGGCCGTCGTGGAGGGAGAAGCGGGGCTTGCCCTCGTTCTTTTTGAGAAGCTCGTGGTAGAGGTCCATTTCCTCCCAGCGCTTGAGCATCTCCGGCTCCCGCTTGGGCAGGCCCGCCCGCATGGGGAAGTCTGTCTTCGGGAGACAGATGGTCTTGTTGTAATCCATAGTATCCTCCTGTTATCCGATATCCTCGGTGATTTACTCGTCGTCGTCCTGGTAGTCGCGGATGTCGCCGTTGGGCTCCACCGTCACCATCTTGATGGGGGTCTGGACATCCACGATGACCTTTTTGCAGCGGGGGCAGAGGAAGGCGTTCTCCACGTTGCCGTGCCAGTAGTCCGGGGCCATGGGGATGTCCCCCATCCGGGCCATGCTGGTGATCTTCATGGCGCGGCGGGTCCAGAAGATCCGGCGGCCGCCGGCGCTGAGCTTGCCTTTCCTCATTTCCTTCCCGCAGTAGGGGCAGTTACGGCTCTCCTCCATGGGCAGGTCCTCCTTTTTTCATAAAGTAGGGATCAAAAAAGACGCTTTGCCTCCCATCAAGAGACAAAGCGCCATACGCACTCTGCGGTACCACTCTCGTTGCCGTATGAACACGGCCCCTCGACGATGCGATAGCGGGCATCACCCGTCCGCGCCTACTGGCCCCCAAGGGGGCGTTGGGGCGGCAGCTCCCAGGGGATGATCCCGCGCCCCGCCCCGCCGCCTCGCACCAGACCGGCGGCTCTCTGCAGGGGTTTTGGACGGAGATCCTGTCCTGTTCCGCGCCTTTTCCCGGCCTGAAGCATCCCTCCGGCCGATATCAAGCCATTTTGGCCTATTCTAGCGCCTTTTCCCCCCTTTGTCAAGGCGGGAATGGCCGGGAGGGGGATGGATTTCCCCTTTACAATCCGTAACATTTCTGCTAAGCTATACAATGTGTATTTTCGGCTGCGGCGTGGGGCTGCGGCTTTGAGGTAAGGCCGCCTGCGGCGGCGAGGAAGGAGAGAGACGATGGCTTCCAGTACGGAATTTTCCGCCCGGCTCTCCCTGCTCCGGCAGGAGCGGGGCGTCAGCCAGCGGACGGCGGCCAAGGACCTGGGCATCTCCCAGGCATTGCTCAGCCACTATGAAAACGGCGTCCGGGAACCGGGCCTGGCCTTTGTGGTGCGGGCCTGCGACTACTACCATGTTTCGGCGGACTTCATCCTGGGCAGGACCCTCTCCCGGGACGGGGCTATGCTGTCGGAGGAGGACGTGATGAACGCCGCCGACCAGGGGAGCGTCCTGCGGGGCAGCGTCCTGGCCCTGCTGAACGCCAAGCTCCTGGCGGGGGCGGAGGGCGTGCTCTTCGAGCTTCTGGGCAAGCTCGGCAGCAAGGACGCCATCCACGCCGCAGCGGCGTATCTCGGCACTGCGGTCTACACCCTCTACCGCCGCCTCTACCGGACGGCGGGGGGCAACGAGGCCTGGTTCAACCTGGAGGCGGAGACCTTCGCGGGCGGCATCGCCCCGGCGGACATGGCATTGAGCGAGGCCAGGTACGCCCGGGCTCTCCGGCAGCTGCGGGAGGAGAAGGCCGAGTTCCCGGACCTGACGGACACGGGCCTGGCCCAGGCCTTCCCCGGGCGGAACCAGAGCGTGACCCAGGTCCTCCACGGGGCGGACAGCCGCCTCAGCGGCCTTACGGAGCGATAAGATGGCGTTTCAGACCCTGGCCTTTCTGGGCTTTCTGGCGCTGACCGTCCTCCTCTGCCATGCCTTGGGCAGGGTGCGGCCCTCCCTGGGCCGGACGGCGCTGCTGCTGGGCTGTCTCTACTTCTGCTGGCAGGCCGGCTGGCGGGGGATGGCCGTGCTGGCCATGGGCGCCGCCGTCAGCTTCCTCGCGGGGCCCCGGGCGGTCCCCGGCGCCAAGGGCGGCAAGGCCGTCTTCCGGGCCGCGGCGGGCTATCACATCCTGGCGCTGCTGGGCTTCAAGTACCTGGGCTTTTTCACGGGCGGGGCGGTGAGCGTCCCCTTCGTGCCCCTGGGGCTGAGCTTTTTCACCTTTCAGCAGCTCTGGTATCTGAAGGAGTGCCGCACCGGCGAGACCGCCCCGGTCCGGAGCCTGCCGGACTACCTTCTCTACAGCTTCTTCTTCCCCAGCCTCACCTCCGGCCCGATCCTGGAGCCGGGCGGCTTTTTCCCCCAGCTCTCGGGGGAGCGCTTCCTGCGCCCGGAGGGCCGGGACAGCGCCGCCGGGCTCTACGCCCTGGGGTGCGGCCTCTGCAAGAAGATGCTGCTGGCGGACCCCCTGGGGGTGGTCGTCGCCAACGGCTGGGGGAACATCGAGAACCTCAGCGCCCCCGCCGCCTGGGCGGTGATTTTGGGTTATACCCTGCAGCTCTACTTCGATTTCTCCGGCTACTGCGACATGGCGGCGGGCTGCGCCCGGCTCCTGGGCCTGCGGCTGCCGGTGAACTTCGACTCCCCCTACCGCGCCCTCTCCGTCACGGAGTTCTGGAAGCGCTGGCACATCACCCTTACCACATTCCTCCGCCAGTGCGTGTACTTTCCTCTCGGCGGCAGCCGGAAGGGAGCGGGACGGACGTACCGTAACATCCTGCTGGTCTTCCTCCTCAGCGGCTTCTGGCACGGGGCAGGGTGGACCTTCCTCCTCTGGGGGGCCCTCCACGGTCTCGCCCAGGTCGTCGAGCGGCTCTGGGGGAAGGGGAGGGACGCTCTGCCCGCCATCCTGCGCTGGGCGCTGACCTTCGCCTTCGTGAATCTCGCCTGGGTCTTCTTCCGGGCGCCGGATCTGGCCTCCGCCCTGGCGCTACTGCGCCAGGCCGTCACCGGCGGCCTGGCCCTGCCGAGAGACTGGCTGGTCCAGGGCCTCTATGGCAAGGAGAGTGCGGCTCTCGGCATCCTGCTGCCGGCGCTGAAGCCCTGGCTGAATACCGCCAAGTTCTGCGCCCTCTTCCTGGCGGGGACGGTGGCCGCCCTGCTGCCGGGGAACACCATCCGCCGGATGGACGCCTTCCGGCCCCGGTGGTGGCGGACGGCGCTGCTGAGCCTGGGCACCGCCTGGTCCATCCTGAGCTTCACCGGCGTGGTGAGCTTCATCTACAGCAATTTCTGAGGGGAGGACGCCATGAAAACACCCCTTCATCGCTGGACCTGCGGGTTTCTCGCCGCCCTGCTGCTCCTGCTGACGGCGGCGGCCGCCGCGGTCTTTCTCTCTGACCCCTGCTTCTACTATCGCCTGCCCCCGGAGGGGGAGGGCATCTACTTCAGCGAGCGCTGCCAGATGGCGGGGCTCATCCGGAACGTCCCGGCGGACACCGTGGTGATGGGCACCTCCATGGCCGCGAACTACCGCAAGAGCCACATTGAGGAGGTCTTCGGCGGCACGGGCCTCCGGGTCACCCTCCCGGACGGCTATCTCAGCGAGTTTGACCAGGCCATGTCGCTCCTCTTCCGGGAGCAGAGCCCGGAGCGGGTTCTCTTCGGCCTGGACCTCAACATCCTGGTCCGGGACGAGAGCGGCCTCACGGCCTCCATGCCCGGGTATCTCTACGACGCCAATCCCCTCAACGACCTCCAATACCTTCTCAACAAGGACATGCTCTACTACAGCGTCTACGCCCCCCTGGCCCGGGGCTGGGGGGAGGGGCAGACCCTGGACGAGGGCTTCACCTGGGATGCGGGCATCTGGTGGAACCACATGACCGCCATGGAGAACTACCACCGCCCGGAGATCGCGGCGGAGACGCTGCCCCCGGATGCCTTCCGGGAAAACGTCGCGGCCAACCTCGCCGTGGTCCAGGGCTGGATCGAGGCCCACCCGGAGGTGGACTTCCGCTTCTTCCTGCCGCCCTACAGCATCCTCTTCTGGGACCGCTACGGCCGCCTGGGGGAGGAGGACGCCTACTTTGACGCCATTGCCCAGGTCTGCGAGACCCTGCTGCCCTATGAAAACGTCCGGCTCTACGGCTTCCTGATGGATGAGGAGATCGTGGAGGATCTCGACAACTACTGCGACTATATCCACCACTCCGGCGACGTCTCGGACACCCTGCTGCGGAAGATCGCGGCGGGGGAGGACGAGCTGACGGCGGAAACCTGGGAGGCGGCCGTCTCCGCCTGGCGGCAGCACGTGGACGCCATCGACTTTGAGCGCTACTGGACCGATGCCTTCTGGTGGAAGTGGACCATCGACCACGGCGGCGAGGTCAAGTGGAAGCCCGGCAATTCCGGCTGATCCCTGTTTCCCCTGTTTCAATCTCTCCCCTTCGGAGGTAACTGTCTATGAGCAAGCAAGCCAACATCCGCAATTTCTCCATCATCGCCCACATCGACCACGGCAAGTCCACCCTGGCGGACCGGCTGCTGGAAAAGTGCAACGCCGTCTCCGCCCGGGAGATGGAGTCCCAGCTGCTGGACAACATGGACCTGGAGCGGGAGCGGGGCATCACCATCAAGGCCCGGGCCGTGAAGCTCAACTATCAGGCCCAGGACGGCCAAATCTATGAGCTGAACCTCATCGACACCCCGGGCCACGTGGACTTCAACTACGAGGTCTCCCGGTCCCTGGCCGCCTGCGAGGGGGCGGTGCTGGTGGTGGACGCCACCCAGGGTGTGGAGGCCCAGACCCTGGCCAACACCTACCTCGCCATGGAGCACGAGCTGGAAATTTTGCCGGTCTTCAACAAGATCGACCTCCCCGCCGCCGATGTCGCCAAGGCCAAGCAGGAGGTGGAGGATATCATCGGCCTTCCCGCCATGGACGCGCCGGAGATCTCCGCCAAGATGGGCATCAACATCGACGCCGTCCTGGAGGACATCGTGGCCAACGTCCCCGCCCCCACCGGGGACCCCAACGCCCCCCTGCGGGCCCTGATCTTCGACAGTCAGTATGATAGCTACCGGGGCGTGGTGGTCTACTTCCGGATCAAGGAGGGCCGGATCCGGACGGGGCAGACCATCCGCCTCATGGCAACCGGCGCCCAGTACCAGATCGTGGAGTGCGGGCATCTTCTGCCCCTGGGCCTCGAGCCCTGCCGGGAGCTGGAGGCCGGGGAAGTCGGCTACTTCACCGCCTCCATCAAGACCGTGGCGGACACCCGGGTGGGCGACACCATCACGGACGCCGCCACTCCCGCCGCCGAGCCCCTGCCGGGCTACCGGCCGGTGCAGTCCATGGTCTACTGCGGCATCTACACCGAGGACGGCTCCAAGTACCCCGACCTCCGGGACGCTCTCGAGAAGCTGCGGCTCAACGACGCCTCTTTGAGCTTTGAGCCGGAATCTTCCGTTGCCCTGGGCTTTGGCTTCCGCTGCGGCTTTTTGGGGATGCTCCACATGGAGGTCATCCAGGAGCGGCTGGAGCGGGAGTTCGACCTGGACCTCGTCACCACCCTCCCCTCCGTCATCTACCATGTCTACAAGACCAACGGTGAGATGGTCCGGGTGGACAACCCCCACAACTACCCCGACCCCGCCGTCATCGAGCACGCGGAGGAGCCCTATGTGAAGGTCTCCATCATCGCGCCCAACGAGTACGTGGGCAATATCATGCCCATGTGCCAGAACCGCCGGGGCGAGTTCAAGGACATGCAGTATCTGGACACCCACCTGGTGGAGCTCCACTACCAGATGCCGCTCAACGAGATCATCTACGACTTCTTGTGGACCTCCTCTTGAACGGCGACCAGGTGGACGCCCTCAGCTTCATCGCCCACCGGGAGAAGGCCTATCCCCGGGCCCGCAGGCTCTGCGAGAAGCTGAAGGAGAACATCCCCCGCCAGCTCTTCGAGATCCCCATCCAGGCCGCCATCGGCGGCAAGGTCATCGCCCGGGAGACGGTGAAGCGACGTCACCCGGAAGAAGAAGCTCCTGGAAAAGCAGAAGGAGGGCAAGAAGAAGATGCGCTCCCTCGGCACCGTCCAGGTGCCCACCGAGGCCTTCCTGGCCGTCCTCAAGCTGGACGAGGATTCGTAAATTGCCGGAAAGCCGCCCTGGGGCGGCTTTCCTTTGCAGGAAAGGAGCTGCCTATGGATACCATTGCCGCCGTCGCCACCGGGGCGGGGGTCTCCGCCATCGGGGTGCTGCGCGTCTCCGGTCCCGCCGCCATCGCCGCGGCGGAGGCGGTGTTCCGCCCCCGGGACGGCCGTCCCCTCTCCGCCCACGCCCCCCGGGTCCTGGTCCGGGGCGCGCTCCTGGGGCCGGAGGGCGAGACCGTGGACGACTGTCTGGCGGTCTTCTTCCCGGCCCCCCACAGCTACACCGGGGAGGACAGTGCGGAGTTCCACTGCCACGGCTCCCCCATCGTGCTGCGGCTGGGGCTCCAGGCCCTCTTCGCCCAGGGGGCGCGGCAGGCGGGGCCGGGGGAGTTCACCCGCCAGGCCTTCCTGAACGGGAAGCTGGACCTCACCGAGGCGGAGGCCGTCATGGACCTCATCGACGCCGAGAGCGCCGCCGCCGCGAAGAACGCCCTCTCCCAGCTGGGGGGCAGCCTCCGCCGGATGGCGGAGGGGGTCCGGGATGTCCTGGTGGACATCGCCAGCCGCTTCTACGCCGTGGTGGACTACCCGGACGAGGACATTGAGGACATCCACCCAAGGGAGATCGAGACCGCCCTGCGGACGGCGGACGGGACCCTGACAAAGCTTCTTGCCAGCTTCCAGCGGGGGCAGGTGCTGCGCGCCGGCGTGCCTGCGGCCATCCTGGGCCGTCCCAACGCCGGGAAGAGCTCCCTTCTGAACGCCCTCCTGGGCTACGACCGGGCCATCGTCACGGACATCCCCGGCACCACCCGGGATACCGTGGAGGAGAAATGCTGCCTTGGCGGCGTCCTCCTCCGGCTCATCGACACCGCCGGGCTCCGGGAGACGGAGGACGCCGTGGAGCGCCTGGGTACGGAGCGCAGCCGCCGGGCGGCGGAGGATGCCGGGCTGGTCCTGGCCCTCGTCGACGGTTCCCGGCCTTTCACGCCGGAGGATGCGGCCATTTTGCGCCTGGCGGCGGGGAAGGAGCGCTGGCTGCTTCTCCTGACGAAGGCGGACCTGCCCCAAAAGGCCGTCCTGCCGGAGCTCGCATCCCTGCCGGGAACGGCTCCCGCCGCCGTGCTCTCCGTCTCCGCCCGGACCGGGGAGGGCATCCCGGCCCTGGAGGCGGCAGTGGCCGCCCTCTTCCCCCAGGGGGAGGCCGAGACCGGAAGCCTTCTCACGAATCCCCGGCAGGCGGACGCCGTGGGCCGGGCCCTGGACGCCGTCCGCCGGGCGGAGGAGTCCCTTTCCCTGGGCATGACCCCGGATGTCATCCTGACAGACGCCGAGGAGGCCCTCTCCGCCCTGGGAGAGCTCACCGGCGCCACCGCGAGGGAGGAGATCGTGAGCGCCATCTTTTCCCGCTTCTGCGTGGGGAAGTGAACCGGAAACCGTCCGGCGGCCGCAGGCCGCCGGACGGTTTCCTGATTTGGTTTGAAATCCCGCAAAATATGGTTTACAAAACCATGTCCCCGTGTTATAATCACCGGGAACGGGCTCCTTGGAAACGATTTGCCCGAATTCTGGAAGAGGAGGTCCCCCATGGACATGGAGAACACCGACGAGCTCACCGCCCTGCGGGAAAAGCTCCGCTCCCAGCGGCCGGTAGCCTGGGATCAGCTGCCGGACTTCCCCCTCTACATGGACCAGGTCCTCTCCTACATGGAGCGGCAGGTCTTCCGCTTTGAGGAGGGGGACGGTCTCACCGCCGCCATGGTGAACAACTACACGAAAAGCGGCCTGGTCCCCCGGGCCGAGGGCAAGAAGTACACCCGGGAGCACCTGGCCTACCTCACCGTCATCTGCATCCTGAAGCGGGTGATGTCCTCCCGGGAGATGGACCTGACCCTCAGCGCCCAGCTGGCCGACCGGGGGGATGTCTCCGACGGGTACGAGGCCTTCCGGTCCAGCCTGGACAAGGCCCTGGGCCAGATCTCGGAGCTCATGGACCAGTACGACAACGGCACCGTGGCGGACGCCGCGGTCCACTTCGCCCTGCTGAGCTACGCCGCCGGCGTCGCCAGCAGCCATTACCTGAGGCTCCTGCAGCAGCTCCGGGACGGCGGGGAGCCTGCCGCGGAGAGCAAAACACGGGCCAAGCCCAAGAAGGAGGCCGACTGATGCGGGATTATGTCATCCTGACGGACAGCTGCTGCGACCTGACGGCAGAGGAGATCACCGAGCTGGGACTCACCGTCCTGCCCCTGACCTATACCCTGGACGGGGTCAACCACAAAAACGACGTCTTCCACCCGGAGATGACCAACCAGGAGTTTTTCCAGAAGATCCGGGAGGGGGCGGACTGCTCCACCTCCGCCGTCAGCGTGGGCGAGTTCCACGACGCCATGCGGCCCATTCTGGAGAGCGGGAAGGACATCCTCTGCGTCAGCTTCTCCTCCGCCCTCTCCACCACCTATCAGTCCGCCTGCATCGCGGCGGAGGATCTGCGGCCGGAGTTCCCGGAGGCCAGGATCATTGTCATCGACTCCCTCTCCGCCTCCCGGGGCCAGGGGATGCTCCTCTGGTACACCGCCCAGGAGAAAAAGAAGGGCAAGACCCTCGAGGAGCTGGCGGACTACGTCCGGGAGACCCTGCCCCACCAGTGCCACTGGTTCACGGTGGACGACCTGAACCACCTGAAACGGGGCGGCCGGGTCAGCGCCGCCACGGCCCTCTTCGGCACCATGCTCTCCATCAAGCCCGTGATGTACACCAGCCCCGAGGGCAAGCTCATCCCCATGGGCAAGGCCCGGGGCATGAAGGCCGCCCTCACGGAGCTGGTCAACACCATGGATAAGCTGGCCATCCGCCCCATCCGGGAGCCTGTCTTCATCTGCCACGCGGACTGCCCCGACAGTGTGGACTACGTCAAGGGCCTCCTCTATGAGCGCTTCGGCATCACGGATGTCCGGGCGGACTACATCGGGCCGGTCATCGGCTCCCACACCGGCTGCGGCACCCTGGGCCTCTTCTTCATGGGCACGGAGCGCTGACATCCCCATATCCCCGCTGCGCTGGGCCGGCACTCCGTGCCGACCCGGCGTTTTTATTCCGAGACCGTGCCGCTGCGGCGGCGGAAGGGAGCTTGCCATGGATTACCTGGCTGTGCGCATCGACACCAATCACCGGGGGCTGGAGCCCCTCACCGCCTTCCTGGCGTCCCAGGACATCGAGAGCCTGATGATCGAGGACGACTACGAGGCCCGGACCCTGGAGACCCCCGACGCCCCGCCCCCCACCGGGGACGAGAGCGCCCGGGTGACCTTTTACCTGACGGCGGACGACACCGGCTTTGCCCAGCTGGGGGCGGCCCGCATCGCCCTCTCCGGCTTCCGGAGGGAGCACGCCGACTGCGGCACCCTCCTCATGACCCTGGACGAGACGAAGGACGACGACTGGATGGACGCCTGGAAGGCCTTCTGGCAGCCGACGCCCATCGGGGAGCGGCTCCTGGTGGTCCCCGCCTGGGAGGACGCGGAGGCCCAGGGCCGGGTGAAGCTCTTCCTGGACCCCGGCCGGACCTTCGGCTCCGGCACCCACGTCACCACCAAGCTCTGCCTCGCCGCCATCGAGCGGCTGGTCCAGGGCGGCGAGAAGGTGGCGGACCTCGGCTGCGGCAGCGGCATCCTGGCCATCGCCGCGCTGAAGCTGGGGGCGGAGAGCGCCTTTGCCTGCGACCTGGAGCCGGACTGCCCCGCCGTGGTGGCGGAGAACCTGGCGCGAAACGCCGTTCCGGCGGAGCGCTGCACCGTCCGCTGCGGCGACCTCCTGACGGACGAGGCCCTGGCCGCGGAGATGGGCGGGGGCTACGACCTGATCCTCGCCAACATCGTCTCGGATGTCATCCTGGCCCTGGCGCCCCGGGTCCGGGGGCTGCTGGCTCCCGGCGGGCGCTTCCTCTGCTCCGGCATCATCGATACCCGGGCGGAGGAGGTGGCAAAGGGCCTCACCGCCGCCGGCCTCACCATCGAGGAGAGCTTCCGGGAGGACAACTGGCGCGCCTTCCTCTGCCGCTGAATACGACCCCGCCCCCGCCGCAAGGCGGGGGCGGGAGTTTTTTGAGAAATTGAGAATGAAAAATTGAGAATTGAGAATTGAGAATGGGGAAGTTGGTCGGCGGAGCCCTGCCTTGGGTACGATGGCCCGGGGCAGAGGCTTCCGGTGTTCCTGTAGGGGCGGGGCTCCGCTGCCCGGGGGAGTGATGGAGGTTTCCGATAGGATCTGTAGGGGCCGACCGATGTGTCGGCCCGTGGCGGGTCCCGTGCGGAGGCGTTTCCGGGCGGACACATAGGTCCGCCCCTACGCGGGGTGGAAGGCGTTCCGAACCAACGGGAATTGGCGCAGGACGAAAGCCTTCCCCAGTGGGGCGGGACGGAGCCCGCCCCCTACAGGGGACCGGAGCAAGCTGATGCGTCCAGGCCAGCGGCGCACAGCGGAGCGTCTGCGGCGCGGTCGCGAGGGATGGGTGGGAATCGGAGCAGAGATCATCCCCAAAGTGCCCAGCAACACCGGGCAATCCCTCAGTCACGGCTGCGCCGTGCCAGCTCCCTTTACACAAGGGAGCCTTGGGGACGGGGGATGCGGATTGCCGCGTCGGCCCTGCGGGCCTCCTCGCAATGACAGTCCTGATCCTTTATCATTCCGAGGCCAGTGCGCACACTGGCCGTGGGAATCCGTCCTTTTTACGATGGACGGGGGTTCGGGCCGCCGTACCTAGGGCATGGCCTCCGCCAGCCAAATTCCGTCCTCAGCATCGGGCCGCCGCGTCGTCGGCCCCTACGAAAAGGAGGGATAGCTGCCGCAACCACCCAAGCCAGCGGCGCACAGCGGAGCGTTTGCGCCGCGGACGCGAGGGATGGGCGGGAATCGGCGCAAAGACCATCCCAAAAGGGGGACCGCCCCGCGACCGCCTGGGCAGCGCTTAGCGAAGCGGAAAGCGCGGAAAGAGCAGCTGGTCAAATTCAGTCTTTGCCCGATACCCTCAGAGTGCAGCACGGCGTATAGGGTTCGGAAGTTTGCGAAAGGCCCCGCCCGTGTTCTCGTAGGGGCTGCGTTGATTGGGCAGAACGGTTTAGAGCCGCGTCCCGCTGCGCGGGAGGGCGCTCCGCGCCCGTAACTGCACAGCGACAGGCATTTTTTTTGACGGCTCCACCGCCGTTTTCTTTTTGGGGCCCCAAAAAGAAAATGGCGGTGGAAAGCCCGCCGGGCTTCCCCGGCACCTCCGGTCGGTCGACCGGCCAGCACGGCGGGGTGTGGTCACCCCGCCCTACGGGGGGCGAGGGGGCGGCACGCCGGGGTCGTCGTGCCCTACGGGCGACAGCTTCCTTTACACAAGGGAGCCTTTGGGACGGGCTGCTGCGGAAGCCTTCAGTCTTCGCCGAACTCCCGGCGGAACTCGGCCAGTTCCTCGGCGTCCTTGTCATCCAGGGCGTGGGTCCCGGCCCGGGACTCCATGTGGTGGGTCAGCTCGTGGGCCAGGGTCTCCCGCAGCTCCCGCTGCCAGTCGTCCTCGGTCCAGTCCTCCTGCTCCGCGAGAGCCGCGAAGGAGCCGTAGTAGAGGTTGATGTAGCGCCCCAGGCAGTCATCGCAGAACTCCCCCAGGAAATACATCTCCCCCTCCGGGAACTCCGGGTCCGGCATGGCCTCCTCCAGCAGGTTCACCCCGCCGTTGAGCTCCTCAAAGAGGATGGCCGGGAAGCCCTCTGCCATCTCGTCCAGGATGTCGTTGACCTGGTCAATACTCAAGATCATACGCTCACTCCTTCGCCTGCCGCAGGGAGAGGCTGATCCGCTTGCGCTTCTCATCCACCTCCAGCACCTTCACCCGGACAACATCCCCCACCCGGACGGCTTCGGAGGGGTGCCGCAGCCGCCGGTCGCTGACCTGGGAGATGTGGACGAGGCCGTCCTGGTGGACGCCGATGTCCACGAAGACGCCGAAATCGATGACGTTCCGCACGGTGCCGCTGAGGATCATGCCGGGCTTTAAATCCTTCAGCTCCAGCACATCCGTGCGCAAAATGGGCTTCGGCAGCTCGTCCCGGAGGTCCCGGCCGGGCTTTTGCAGCTCCGCCGCCACGTCCCGGAGGGTGGGCACGCCGATGCCCAGCTCCGCCGCCGCCTGCTCCTCCCCCAGGTTTGCGATGGCCCCCGGCAGGTCCGCCATCTTGGCTCCGCCCACATCAGAAAGGCTGTGGCCCGTCAGGCTCAGGAGACGCTTCGCGGCGTCGTAGCTCTCCGGATGCACCGCGCTGTTGTCCAGGGGATTCCTGCTCTCCGGTACCCGCAGGAAGCCCGCGCACTGCTCAAAGGCCTTGGGCCCCAGCTTGGGGACCTTCTTCAATTGCGCCCGGGAGGTGAAGGGGCCGTTTGCCTCCCGGTAGGCAACGATATTCTTGGACGTGGTGGCGTTGAGCCCCGAGACCCGCAGCAGCAGGCTGGGGGACGCCGTGTTCACGTCCACGCCCACGGCGTTGACGCAGTCCTCCACCACGGCGGAGAGGGCTTCGTCCAGGCGCTTCTCCGGGCAGTCGTGCTGATACTGCCCCACGCCGATGGCCTTGGGGTCGATCTTCACCAGCTCGGCCAGAGGGTCCTGGAGCCGCCGGGCGATGGAGACGGCGCTGCGGAGATTCACGTCGTACTGGGGGAACTCCTCCGCCGCCAGGGGGCTGGCGGAGTAGACCGACGCCCCCGCCTCGCTGACGATCATGTAGCTGACGCTCCGCCCCTCGGCGTTGACCTGATGGATGAGCTCCACCGCCATGGCCTCGGTCTCCCGGCTGGCGGTGCCGTTGCCGATGGCGATGTGCTCCACGTTGTCCTTCCGGATGAGCTTGGCCAGGGCCGCGATGGCCTCCTTTTTCTGCCGCTCGCCGTAGGTGGGATAGACCACGGCGGTATCCAGCACCTTGCCGGTGCCGTCCACCACCGCCACCTTGCAGCCCATGCGGTAGCCGGGGTCCAGGCCCATGGTGACCTTCCCCTTCACCGGCGGCTGCATCAAAAGCGGCCGCAGGTTCAGGGCAAACTGCCCGATGGCCCCCTCATAGGCGTCGTCGGAGAGCTGGCCCCGGGCCTCCCGCTCGAGAGACGGGAAGAGCAGCCGGTCATAGGCGTCCTCCGCCGCCGCCCGGACGAAGGCCATGCTCCGGGACCCCGGGATGAGGACGTGCCGCCGCACCACCGGCAGCGCCGCCTCCCGGTCGAGATCGATGCCGACCTTCAGAAAGCCCCCCTTCTCCCCCCGGTTGATGGCCAGGACCTGGTAGCCCTGGACCCGGGAGAGGGGCTGGCGGAAGTCATAGTAGAGCCGGTAGACGGAGTCCTCCTCCGAGACGGCGGAGGACGTGAGATACCCGCTCCGCCCCAGAAGGGCACGCCCTTCTCCGGGTCGAGGTACTTCCCCGCTTCCTCCTCCGGTACGGGGCAGTCCGCCCCCTGGGCGAAGAGGACCTCCGCGAGAGGGGCCAGGCCGCGCTCCCGGGCGATGGTGGCCCGGGTCCGGCGCTTCTGCTTGTAGGGCCGATACAGGTCCTCCACCTCCGCCAGGGTCCCGGCGGCGTCGATGGCGGCGGCAAGCTCCTCTGTCAGCTTCCCCTGGGCCTCGATGGCCTTTTTTACGGCCTCCCGCCGCTCGGCGAGACCCCGGAGGTAGGAAAGCCGCTCCTCCAGCGTCCGCAGGGCG
>SFLD01000030.1 GCA_004553545.1 Clostridiales bacterium
AGAAACGCTTTGTAAAGGCGATTGCGTACAAGTTTCCCATTGAACAAAAGGTGCTCACGCAATTTGATGAATGCGGGGCATCTGTGGAGACGGTGGTGCTGCTCACCAAGGAGGCTGTGGAGCACCATATCAACTGGGTGGAAGACCATCAAGCGCCGCTTCTTTAACGGGAAGCGGCGGGGCCGGGAAAGTACCATGTAAAGGAAAGAGCCGTGAGACTGCATTGGCAGTTCTCACGGCTCTTTTCGGTGCGGTCTTACTCAGCAGCAGTTTGTCCGCTTACTCATCATGCAGCGGATCACCTGCTTGCGGAAACGCTTTGCCTTCAGCATTGCTCTCATCTCCTTCCCTTAGTTTTTCCATCAAATACTTCATGAAACGGCAGTTCACTTGCCAGGCTTCTTGGGAGCGGTCACCGAAAATGCACTGGCCGCAGCAGAGCGTGTACAGCTCGCAACCCTGGCAGTCCTCGCTGCCGTCATTGTAGTGCTGCAGGTACGCCCGATAGTCCGGGTTTTGCAGGATGCTCTCAAAATCGGACAGCATCCCAAAGGAGCGCGGGTCATAGCCGCAGACTTTGATCTCGCCGTCCGGCGTGATGCAGATGCTGTTTGCAGCGGAGTTTCCGCAGTAGCAGTGGAAACCATCCCCCTCCTTCTGGTTCAGATAGGGGATAAGCCAGTATCCGAAAACGCCGATCTGCTTTTCTCGGGCAATCGCATAAAGGGAGAGCAGCTCCTCCGCCACGTCCTGATAGTTCTCGGGGGTGAGGCTGGAGATGTCATAGTCCAGAGCGAACTCCCGGATACTGTATTTCTCACAAAGGGAAAGGACGTGCAGGGCATCCTGGGTGAAGCCTGGGCGGTTATAGGTCGCGCTCAGGGAGTAGAAGGGAAAGTCTATGCTCCGCCCAAGCTCCAGGGCGTCGATGACGGCTTGGTAGGTATCGATGGGACGGCCGGACTGCTGCATGGGGCGGTTGAGATTCTGCGTTTTGCGTTCTCCGTCAATGGAGAGGCCTACATCGATGCAAAGGTCCTTGGCGGATCGCAGGATTTCCGGTGTTACCAGGCTGCCGTTGGTAATCAGACTCAGGCGAAGGGAAGGCATTCGCCTCCGGACGTGGCGGGATACTGTGTTGATCGTCGGCCAGGACAACAGAGGTTCTCCCGTCCCAAAGTAGATGAGGGGCTGTCGAATATTCTGGGCGTGGTACTCCAGGTAGTCCAGGTATTTGTCTGTGACCGCCAGGGCCAATTCCTGGGACATCAGCGCGCGGCGGCGATTGTTTCGCCAGAAAATGCAGTAGCGGCACTGGTAGTTGCAGCTCTCGCTGACAGATAACTCCAAACAGCGGAAATATGCGTGCTTGTCGATATATTTCATCCGGGAGGACTGTGTTTCTTGGCTCAAGCGTCATCCTCCTCATCGGAAGCATTGATCCGGATCATTGCTTCCGTCATTTTTTGATAGAACTCGCATTGAGGCAGGAGCTTTTCCGGGTGCTTGCCGGTGATGAGGCATTGGCCGTTACAGGCGCCCTCGAAGATGCAGCCCAGGCAGGGGGACGGCAGGTTGCCGACGAGCCGCTCTTCAATTCGCTGGTAGAAGCTGCCACCTGGCTTGATTGCGGCTTCCAGATCATTTAGGGAGCAGACCTGGTCATCATGAAAACCGCAGAGGTAGACATTCTGGAGGGAATCCACTGAGAGGTTCCGCCCGATGGCAGCCTTGCAGAATCCGTGGCGATCCTCCACGATGCTTTCGTTGGAGAAATTCAGAAACGGCGTTTCCCAGGTGCCAAAGAATTCGATGCCTCGGGCGGTGAAAGCCTGCCAGTTATGGGCCAGGAACTCCACCTGCTGCTCTGTGGAAAGCGAGAGACAGTGGATGAGGTCGAAGTCATAGGCGACGCTCAAGTAGCCTTGATCAGCGCACCAATCGATGAAATTGTCGTCGATATACCGGAAATTTTTGTCGTTGATGGTGACGCTGATCCCCAGGATCGGGTTTCCCATTTTCCGAAGCATCTCCATCTTCTCCCAGATGGAGGCGTATGTTCCACGGCCATCCCGGTAAACGCGGATGGCGTCGTTTCCGGCGGGAGGGCCATCCAGTGAGGTGTAGACAGCGATCCCGGACTTTGTGAAGTATTCTGCCATTTCCTCTGTGAGAAGGGAGAGGTTGGTGTTGACGGCGGCTTCTACCTCATATTCCGGATAGCAGGCAAGACAGTATTCATGTACGCTCTGGAGAACCTTGAAGTTCATCAGCGGTTCGCAGTTTCCGTAGTGAAGTGAAAGCTTACGGTTGTCCGGCTGATGCTTTTGAAGGAACGCGATATAAGTGTCAACGATAGACTTTGCCGTATCCAGCGACATGATCCGGCTCTTATTGGCGTCATGGGCGATGCAGTGGGGACAGCCAAAGTTGCATGCCTCCGAAAGGCGCAGGTCCAGCATTTTGATGGATCGGCCATCTGCTACCGATCGGAGATATTCTGCATTCTTGACGGCGCAGATCCTGCGGGTATTCAGGGGGACAGGAAGCAGGTGGAATGCCTCAATCAGAAGCTCTGCCAGCTCCCAATGTTCGGGGTCCTGAGCAAGCTCCCGCAGGGTCTTTTGATCCAACTCGGATACAGCGTTTCTTGCGTTTTGGTTGAGGACGATAGGATTGTTGAGGACAGTGTTGTAAAGGACGAAATTTCCATCGCATTCAATGATGCGAAGTTCCTTTTGAAGAGCAAAGCGGGTATCCCAATGGATATCTTCCTTCGGAAGATATGGGCTGAAAGTCTGGGTGATCGCGGGGAGATCTACCGTGTGAACCATGATTCCTTGCCTGCCTTACTGTCGTTCTATAAAAATGGAAGTCCTTTTCTATTTTGGCATAGAAAGTAAGCTGGTGTCAAGGGAATGTTTGTTTTCTGGCTTGGAGGGAAGAGATCCTGGGCAGCTGTTCGTCCGAAGGGAGTCTTATGCCGGGGGAGAGCCGGAAAAAGTTTCGCCCCCGAAGTTGGGGGCAAAGGTTCATGCCTGCTCTGCCAGCAGGCCGAGGGCGAGGCTGGCGGCGCCGCAGAGGAGCATCACCAGGATGGGGCTCCAGCGGAGCTTGCGCAGCAGGAAGAAGGCGCAGAGGAAGAACCCGGCGCCCAGCCACTGGAAGCTCTCCCCGGACGGGGGCAGCCCCTGGAAGAGCACCTGCCAGAGAATGGAGAGGCCCGCCGAGGCGATGAGGGCCACCACTGCCGGGCGGAGGGAGCCCAGGATGCCCTGGAGGACCTGTCCCCGCTGGTGGCGGTAGTAGATGCGGGCCAGGAGAGAGACGATGAGGAGCGACGGCAGGATGCAGCCGAAGGTGGCGACCACCGCCCCGGCCGCCCCGGCGATCCGCAGGCCCACAAAGGTGGCGGAATTCACCGCGATGGGGCCCGGCGTCATCTCCGCGATGGTGATGAGGTCCGTGAACTCCGCCATGCTGAGCCAGCCGTGGCTCTCCACCACCTGGGCCTGGATGAGGGGCATGGCGGCGTAGCCTCCGCCGATGCTGAAAAGCCCCACCTGCAGGAAACTCCAGAAAAGGGACAGAAGGGTCATGCCTTCGCCCCCTTCCGCATCCGCCAGAGGACGGAGACCCCGCCCACGACGGCCGCCGCCAGGATCAGCAGCATCACATTCACGTCAAAGAGGAAGGCGGCGGCGAAGACCCCCACCATCACAGCGATCTGCAGCGGGGAGCGGTTTTTTATCACCTTGCCGCCCAGGTCGCAGACCACGTCCAGGATCACGGCGGCGACGCCCGCCTGCATGCCCCGGAGCGTCAGGGCCACATAGCGGTTGGCGGCGAAGGCGGCGTAGAAGTACGAGATGACCCCTAGGATCAGCATGGGGGGCAGGATGGTCCCCAGGACCGCCGCCAGCATCCCAAGAAAGCCGCCGATCCGCCAGCCCACGAGGATGGCGGCGTTGACGGCGATGGCTCCCGGGGAGGACTGGGCCAGGGCGATGAGGTCCAGCATCTCGTCCTCCGCCAGCCAGTGGAGCTCCTCCACAAAGCGGCGGCGCATGAAGGTCACGATGACGAAGCCCCCGCCGAAGGTGCAGGCGCTGATGGAGAGCATACTGGCAAAGAGGGTCCAGAGGGTCCGCCACTTCCGCTCCGTCTCCATATGGCATCCCTTCCTTCTTTGGCGCTTGCGTCAGAATTTGTCCATCTTCTGCACGTCCATCACGATGGCCGTGACGCCGCCCACGTCCTGGGCAGTGGCCACCGGCGGCACCATGGCGGCGGTGGAGACCATACCGTGCTCAGAGTAGGCGCAGGGGGACTGGTAGACCGTCTGGGTCCTCTTGCCCGCCACCCGCTTCAGGATGGCCAGGGCCTCCTCCACCCGGGATTCGTCGGTGCAGATCATGAGGGTGGTGTTCTTTTGGCGGAGGAAGCCGCCGGAGGTGCTGAGCACCGTGACGTAGAAGCCCTTCTCGTTGAGGGCGTGGACTGTGTCATAGTGGTCCTCCCCCCGGACGATGGCCAGGATCATTTTGTTGTGTTCCATGATTGTCCCTCCGTTTCCGTGGGTCCGGCAGGGCCGGACCTGAGAATATACTATTATACCATGCTTTCCCGGCCGGCGCAATCCGGCGGGGAGAAAAACTGCCTCAGACGGGCGCGGGGGTCTGGGCCTCCCGGCGGAGCTGGATCTCCGAGACCCGGTGGCGCTCCGCCAGGGTCACCCGGACCTCCCAGCCGTCCCGGGAGAAGCAGTCCCCCGCCTCCGGCACCCGGCCGAACTGCTCCATCACCCAGCCGCCGACAGACACCATTTCGGAGTCCTTGGCCAGGGGGAACTGGGCCTGGAAGTCCTCCAGGTCCATGCCGGCGTCCACCAGGAAGCAGTCCGGGGACAGGCGGCGCAGGGGGAGCTCCACCTCGTCGTGCTCATCCCAGATCTCGCCCACCAGCTCCTCCAGGATGTCCTCCATGGTGACGATGCCGCAGGTGCCGCCATGCTCATCCACCACCACGGCAATGTGGGTCTTGGCCTTCTGGAGCTGGGTGAGGAGCTGGCGGATGGGCTCGCTCTCCAGGGTGAAGACCACGGGGGTGAGGAGCTCCGAGAGGGGCTTCTCCGTGACGCCCTGGCCGATGTAGAAGTCCTTCTGGTGCAGCACGCCCAGGATATTGTCGATGCTGTCCCGGTAGACGATGAGGCGGGAGTAGCGGGTCTCGGCGAAGCGCGCCGCGATCTCCTCCCGGCTGGCCTCCAGGGGGATGGCCGCCAGGTCCACCCGGTGGATGAGGATGTCCCCGGCCTTTCGGTCCGTGAACTGGATGGCGTTTTTCAGCAGTTCCCCCTCGCTGTGGTCGATGCTGCCCTCCTGCTGGACCTCCTCCACCAGCATGAGAAGCTCCGCCTGGGAGAGGCGGCTCTCCGGCCGCAGCCGGAAAAGGCGGGAGAGCAGGCGCTTCCACTGGGAGAAGAGGAAGTTCAGCGGGGTGAAGGCCCACATCAGGAAGCGCAGCATGGGGGCGGAGAAGCAGGCGAAGCGCTCGGCGCAGTCCCGGGCCACGCTCTTGGGGGAGATCTCGCCGAAGATCAGCACCGCCAGCGTCACCACCACGGTGGAGAGGGAAGCGCCCGCGTCCCCGAAGCGGCGGACGAAGAGCAGCGTGACCAGAGAGGCGGTGGCGATGTTCACGATGTTGTTGCCGATGAGGATGGTGGAGATGAGACGGTCATACTGGCCGTGGAGATGCAGGGCCAGCTCTGCCCGGTGGTCCCCCTGCTCCGCCAGGGTGCGCATCTTGGCGGTGCTCAGGGAGGAGAAGGCCGTCTCCGTGGCGGAGAAGTAGGCGGAGAGCAGCAGGCACAGGGCCATCAGGGTCAAGGATACGGCGGTGGTCATAGAAACGATTCCTTTCTGTCAGTCAGATTCCGGTCCTGCCGGAGAAAATGGTCTCAGAGCGCGCGAAAGAGCACACCCGTCCCGCTAGACGCGGCGCGGATCTGCTCTACTCAAACTGACAGATATGGTCGGATCGGTGGCTACTGTCACTGTCCATGCGGGCGGGGACCTCCTTCCTGGCGTAAGATAGAATGCCACGAGTATACGGGAAAGAGACTGTCCCTGTCAAGGGGACGGGGCGTTCAGACTTCGTAAAAAAGGGGGGCGGCGGGTCTGTCATCATTACAGGACCCGATGGCGGCCAGTGGGAAAGCTTTGGGCAGATAAACCAAAAACGGGATTGACAGGCGGGGGAATTCCCGTTATAATACCATCTACTATCTGTCATACCTCCTGCGTTCACGTTTGCGCATTCGTTTACGTCCCGCGCTGCCCCTTTGGCAGCTCCGCGGGGCTTTTTGTTCGGGAGGGGGAAGGGAGGAGCCTATGCTCACGGCACTGGACCCGCTGCGCCAACTGGATCTCGCGTCGCTGCTGTTCCGGCTGGCGCTGGCCATGTTCTTCGGCGGAATGATCGGCATGGAGCGGGAGCGCAAGCGCCGCCCGGCGGGCTTCCGCACCTATATGCTGGTCTGCCTGGGAGCGACCCTGGCCGCCATCGTCAGCCAGTATAACTTCATCATGCTGAATACCACCTTCTACGAGACCATGAAGGAAGTGGGCCGGACCACGGATGTCTCCCGCATCGGGGCCAAGGTCATCGGCGGCATCGGCTTTCTGGGCGCGGGCACGGTGATCGTCACCGGCCGGCAGGAGGTGAAGGGCCTCACCACGGCGGCGGGACTCTGGGCCTCCGCCTGCATGGGCCTCGCTATCGGCGCGGGCTTCTACGAGTGCGTGGTGCTGGCATTCGTGCTGATCTTCCTCTGCATCCGTCTGCTGCCGCCCCTGGAGAGCATGATGGTGGAGCGGGCCCGGAACATGAATCTCTATGTGGAGTTCAGCTCCCTGGACGATGTGGGCGCCATCATCGGCCGCATCAAGTCCCAGGGCGCCCAGATCTATGAGGTGGACATCGAGCGGGGGACGGAGGAGTCCCACCACCGGCCCAGCGCGGTCTTTACCATCCGGCTGGACCACGCGGTCCACCACGCCCAGGTGATGGCGGCCATCTCCGAGCTGGAGAACGTCACCACCATCGACGAGATTTAAGGAGGTGCGGCTGTGCTGTCCATTTTTGATCCCCTGCGGGACGTGACGCTGCTCTCCGTGGCAGTGCGGATGCTGCTGGCGGTGCTCTGCGGCGGCGCCATCGGCATCGAGCGGGAGTACAAGCGCCGTCCGGCGGGCTTCCGAACCCATATCCTCATCTGCCTGGGCGCGGCCATGGTGAGCCTCACCAGTGAGTTCCTGTTCCTTTACATGAAGTATTACCTAGATATCTCCCGGATGAGCGCGGCGGTGGCCTCCGGCATCGGCTTCATCGGCGCGGGCACCATCATCGTCACCCGCCGCCAGCGGGTGAAGGGCCTTACCACGGCGGCGGGACTCTGGGTGGCGGCCATCATCGGCATCGCCATCGGCTCCGGCTTTTATGAGGGCGGCATCGCCACCACCATTCTCGTGCTGCTGGCGGAGCTGGTCTTCTCCCGGCTGGAGTACCGGATCCTGGCCAACGCGCCGGAGATCAATCTCTACATCGAATACCGGGACCGTGCCACCCTGGATGAGCTGCTGCATCTCTACCGGGAGCAGGGGCTCAAGGTGGTGAATCTGGAGATCACCCGCTCCAAGGGCAGCGAGAAGCACAACGCCTGCGCCATCTTCACCATCCGCATGGACCGCAAGCACACGGTGGAGGGCCTCCTGCGGGACATCATCGCCATCGACGGGGTGTTCCAGGTGGAGGAGCTATAAAGAATTTTGCCCAAATGTACCGAGGAACATTTGGGCGAGGAGATCCCGAGCCAGCGCCCCTTTGGGGGCGCTGGCTCGATGATTTTCCACTCCGCTTGGGTGCAGACGAGGACCGCCCCTTTCGGGGCGGTCCTCGTCCACACGTCGCTTCGTGAGAGGGATTTTTCGTCACGTACACGCCGTGACGAAAAATGATTCCGATTCTTTCCGCCGCCATTGGCGGCGGAAACCAGGAAGGGGCTTCGGCCCCTTTCTGGACTTTTCCCAGGACGGGCGCGGGCGCTTCGCTGCGCGCTGGGGACGGGGGACGGGGGCCCCGGTGGGGTGCCTGCTTCTGTTGAGGGTGCCTGCGGTCCGGCTCGCTGCGGAGCGGCATTGCCGGCGGGAGGGCCGCTGCGGCGGCGGGACGAGGGACGGGGGACGGCGTGCGGACGCTTCGCTGCGCACGCTGGGGACGAAGGACGGGCGCGGACGCTGCGCTGCGCGCCGGGGACGAGAGACGAGGGACGGGAGACGGGCGCGGGCGCTTTGCTGCGCGCCAGGGGACGGGAGATGAGGGTGCGGAAAGAGGCAGGGACCGGTTTGGTCCCTGCTTCTTTGAAAGTGGATGGATCGGCGGGAGGAAGTGCTTACTTCTTTGCCAGGTGGTCGGCGCGGGCGATCTTGGCTACCTGGCCGCTGAGGACCAGCAGGGCCAGCAGGTTGGGGATGACCATGAGGCCGTTGAACATATCGCTCATGTCCCAGACCAGGCTCACCTTCTGGACGGAGCCCACCACGATGAAGGCCAGGGCGATGAGGGCGTAGACAATGTTGGCGGCCTTGCTGCCGTGGAAGAGGGCATTGACGTTGGTCTTGCCGAAGAAATACCAGCCGATGATGGTGGAGAAGGCGAAAAACAGCATGCAGATGGCGACGAAGGGATTGCCGAAGCTGCCGAAGGCCTGGGAGAAGGCCGCCTGGGCCAGCTTTGTGGCGGTGAGGCCGCCCTCGGCCAGGGGCTGCAGCAGGCCGGAGGAGAGGATCACGAGAGCGGTGAGGGTCAGGACCACGAAGGTGTCGATGAAGACGCCCATCATGGCGATGACGCCCTGCTCCTCGGGGTGCTTCACCTTGGCCATGGCGTGGGCGTGGGGGGTGGAGCCCATGCCAGCCTCGTTAGAGAAGAGGCCCCGGGCCACGCCGTAACGCATGGCCTCCTTCACGCCGAGGCCCGCCACGCCGCCGAAGATGGCCTGGGGATCGAAGGCGCAGATGAAGATGGACTTGACGGCGCTCCAGAGGGTGGCGTGATTGATGCAGAGGATGACGAGGCAGCCGATGATGTAGAAGACGGCCATGATGGGAACGACCTTCTCCGTGAAGGAGGCGATGCGCTGCACGCCGCCCAGGAAGATGAAGGCTGCCACCGCCGCCACGGCCAGGCCCACGGCGATCTTGGGGGTGCCGAAGGCGGTGTGGAAGGCGTCGCTGATGGAGTTGGACTGGACCATGTTGCCCATGAAGCCCAAGGCCAGGATGATGGCCACGGAGAAAAAGCCCGCCAGGAACTTGCCGAAGCCGCCCCGGAAGGCCGCCCGGATGTAGTAGATAGGGCCGCCGGTGACGTGGCCGTTCTCATCCGTGGTGCGGTAGGTCTGGGCTAGGATGGCCTCGCCGTAGATGGTGGACATGCCGAAAAAGGCGCTGAGCCACATCCAGAAGATGGCCCCGGGGCCGCCGGAGTAGAGGGCCGTGGCGCAGCCGGAGATGTTGCCGGTGCCCACCTGGGCGGCGATGGCGGTGGCCAGGGCCTGGAAGGAGCTCATGCCGTCCTTGCCCGCTTTGTCGCCGGAGAGGGAGATGCTGCCGAAGAGCTGGCGGCAGCCCTGGCCGAACTTGCGCACCTGGACGAAGCGGGTGCGGATGGAGTAGAAAATGCCGGTGCCCAGCAGCAGGAACAGGAGCAGGAGCTGCTTGTTCCAGAGGACGTCATTGACGGCTGCCACGATCTTGGTGATGAGTTCCATAGCGATCCTTCCTTTTTCGGCGGGGGCCATGGAAAAGAGAGACCGGCCCCGTCCCCCCTGGGGACAGTGACCGGCTCGGAAAGCGCAAGAAAAACCCTCCGTCCTGGGGGACGGAAAGCCTTGCCACTCTGTCCTTTTGCCTGAGAGATTCCCGCGGGTCGCCCCGCGGCTTGCACCTTCGGCATCCAATTCAATGGACTTCTCCAGAGCCGCGTCCGTTCATAGTCCTCACCCGAGCCCGGGCACCTGAGAGTTTTACTCCTTCGGCAGGCGATCACTCGCCGTTCCCCTACGAACTTCACACGCCGTTATGTAGTTTGTGGGCAAAGCATAGCACGGAGGATGGCACTTGTCAAGTCCTTCCCATAAAAACTTTTGTTCGCATCCGGGAGGCGTGGGAAAAGAAAATGTTGCCGGGACGGTTGTAAAACCCGGCGGAACGGTGTATAATGCCCTTATTCGTTCCCGATACCCTGGAATAAGGAGGACTCCCCCATGAGCAAGACGGCACAGATGGTACTGAAGATCGTGGCGGCGGGCCTGGCCTTCGCGGCGCTGGTCTGCCTCATCGTCGGCAGCTGGCAGGACATGGCCAAGGGCTGCGGCTGCCTGAAAGAGCGGCTCCGCAAGCGCCGCTGCTCCGAGTACGATGACTATAACGACGCGGAGCTCTATCAGTAAGGAAAGCGCCCGGAAAAGGGAAGGGACCGTCCGAAAGGACGGTCCCTTTTTTGCTGGATCTTCCGGGAGTCGCGTGCCCTCCGGGGGCCTGGGGAGGGAAGAAAAGAAAAAAGCCTGCCAGAGGCAGGGAAAATGCCTTGACAGACGAAAATATTCATGGTAAAATAAAGCGCTTATGATAACAAATGGGATACCCTCCCACTTTTTATCACTGTGACCAAGATAGCATACCTCACAGGAAAAAGCAAGAGCTGATAACAATGATTTTAACAACAAACCCGAGCGTGTCATTTTTGCACCGCAGTATCTCGGAAAGTTTATCCGCCCCGCCGGGAGGGACAGCCCCGGCGAGGAGGGAAGAAAGGTTGCGTGAATTTTAGATGGCCAAAGACAAGTATTACGGAAAGACCCTTCGTAAGAACTTTGCCCGGCACGAGGAAGTCATGCCCATGCCCAACCTGCTGGAGATCCAGAAGAAATCCTATCAGTGGTTCCTGGATACCGGTCTGCGCGAGGTCTTCGCGGACGTGGGTGCCATCGGCGACTACCAGGGCAATCTGGAGCTGAGCTTCATCGATTTCAAGATGGATGAGCCCCCCAAGTACGACGTGGAGGAGTGCAAGGCCCGGGACGCCACCTACGCCGCTCCCCTGAAGGTCCGGGTGCGCCTGCGCAACAAGGAGACCGAGGAGATCAAGGAGCAGGAGATCTTCATGGGCGACTTCCCGCTCATGACCCACTCCGGCACCTTCGTCATCAACGGCGCCGAGCGCGTGGTGGTCTCCCAGATCGTCCGCTCCCCCGGCGTTTACTACGGCAAGGAGCTGGACCTCAAGACCGACCTGCCCCTGCTGAGCTCCACCGTCATCCCCTACCGGGGCGCCTGGCTGGAGTATGAGACCGACGCCGCCGAGATGTTCTGGGTGCGCATCGACAAAAACCGCAAGATCCCCATCACCTGCCTCATCCGTGCTCTGGGCCTCAAGACCGACGCGGAGATCCGGGACCAGTTCGGGGACGATCCCCGCATTATGACCACCCTGGAGAAGGACCCCTCCAAGAGCTATGAGGACGCCATCCTCGAGATCTACCGCAAGCTCCGTCCCGGCGAGCCCCCCACGGTGGAGGCCGGCGAGACCCTGCTCAACAACCTCTTCTTCGATCCCCACCGCTACGATCTGTCCATCGTGGGCCGGTATAAGTTCAACAAGAAGCTCTCCCTCTGGGGCCGGGTCTCCGGCTGCCGTCTGGTCTACCCCGCGGCGGACCCCGCCACCGGCGAGATCCTCTTCGACCAGGGCCACCTCCTGAGCAAGGAGGACGCCCAGCTGCTGGACGCCGCCGGCGTGCCCGAGGTCACCGTGGAGTACAACGGCCAGAACATCAAGGTCACCTCCAACAAGATGTGCGACCTCAGCCGCTACGTCTCCTTTGATCCCCTGGCCGAGTGCGGCATCAAGGAGCGGGTCCGCTACGAGGTCCTGCAGGACCTGCTGGCCCAGTACGGCAGCGACGAGGAGGAGCTCAAGCGCCAGCTCCGCTTCCACAAGGATGACCTGGTGCCCAAGCACATCGTGGTGGATGATATCCTCTGCTCCATCAACTACATGAACGGCCTGGCCGTGGGTCTCTCCGGCAAGGACGACATCGACCACCTGGGCAACCGGCGCCTGCGCTGCGTGGGCGAGCTGCTGCAGAACCAGTTCCGCATCGGCTTCAGCCGCATGGAGCGGGTCATCCGGGAGCGCATGACCATCCAGGACCTGGACGTGGTGACCCCCCAGAGCCTCATCAACATCCGGCCCGTCACCGCCGCCATCAAGGAGTTCTTCGGCTCCAGCCCCCTGAGCCAGTTCATGGATCAGACCAACCCCCTGGCGGAGCTGACCCACAAGCGCCGTCTCTCCGCCCTGGGCCCCGGCGGCCTCTCCCGCGAGCGCGCCAACATGGAGGTCCGCGACGTCCACTACAGCCACTATGGCCGTATGTGCCCCATCGAGACCCCTGAAGGTCCCAACATCGGCCTGATCTCCTACCTCGCGACCTACGCCCGCATCAATGAGTACGGCTTCATCGAGACTCCCTACCGCAAGGTGGACAAGGAGACCTTCAAGGTCGCCGACGACGTCACCTATATGACCGCGGACGAGGAGGACAACTACATCGTCGGCCAGGCCACCGAGCCCACCGACGAGAACGGCTGCCTCATCAACGCCCGTATCACCTGCCGCCACCGGGACGAGATCGTGGAGGTCGACCGGGAGCGCGTCGATTACATCGACATCTCCCCCCGGATGATGGTCTCCATCGCCACCGCCATGATCCCCTTCCTGCCCAACGACGACGCCAACCGCGCCCTGATGGGCGCCAACATGCAGCGCCAGGCCGTGCCTCTGCTGCGGCCCGAGGCCCCCATCGTGGGCACCGGCATGGAGCACAAGATCTGCATCGACTCCGAGGTCGTCATCCTGGCTGAGGGCGACGGCGAGGTCACCGCGGTGGACGCCCGCCACGTCAGCGTCCGCTACGACAACGGCGAGGTCAAGGACTACAAGCTCACCAAGTTCCTCCGCTCCAACCACGGCACCTGCATCAACCAGAAGCCCATCGTGGAGGTGGGCGAGCGGGTCCATGGCAAGCGCCTCAACGAGAAGGGCGAGTGGGAGGATCCCACCGTCCTGGCCGACGGACCCGCCACCGATCAGGGCGAGATCGCCCTGGGCCGCAATATCCTGGTCGGCTTCATGACCTGGGAAGGCTACAACTACGAGGACGCCGTCCTCCTCAACGAGCGTCTGGTCCGGGAGGACCTCTACACCTCCATCCACATCGAGGAGTATGAGATCGACTCCCGCGACACCAAGCTGGGCCCCGAGGAGATCACCCGGGACATCCCCAACGTGGGCGAGGACGCCCTGAAGGACCTGGACGAGAACGGCATCATCCGCGTCGGCGCCGAGGTCCACTCCGGCGACATCCTGGTGGGCAAGGTCACCCCCAAGGGCGAGACCGACCTCACCGCAGAGGAGCGGCTGCTGCGGGCCATCTTCGGTGAGAAGGCCCGGGAGGTCCGCGATACCTCCCTGAAGGTCCCCCACGGCGAGAGCGGCATCATCCTCGACACCAAGGTCTTTACCCGGGAAGCCGGCGACGAGCTGGGGCCGGGCGTCAACCAGGTGGTCCGGGTCTATATCGCCCAGCGCCGCAAGATCCAGGTGGGCGACAAGATGGCAGGCCGCCACGGCAACAAGGGCGTCGTCTCCCGCGTGCTCCCCACCGAGGATATGCCCTTCCTGCCCGACGGCACGCCCCTGGACATCGTGCTGAATCCCCTGGGCGTTCCCTCCCGTATGAACATCGGCCAGGTGCTGGAAGTCCACCTGGGCTACGCCGCCCACGCCCTGGGCTACAAGGTCGCGACCCCCATCTTCGACGGCGCGACGTACGAGGATATCCAGGGCGAGCTCACCAAGGCCGGTCTGGATCCCGAGGGCAAGAGCGTCCTTTACGACGGCCGCACCGGTGAGCCCTTCGACAACAAGGTCACCGTCGGCTACGTTTACTTCCTCAAGCTCCACCACCTGGTGGATGATAAGATCCACGCCCGTTCCACCGGCCCGTACTCCCTGGTCACCCAGCAGCCTCTGGGCGGCAAGGCCCAGTTTGGCGGCCAGCGCTTCGGCGAGATGGAAGTCTGGGCCCTGGAGGCCTACGGCGCGGCCCACACCCTGCAGGAGATCCTCACCGTCAAGTCCGACGATGTCACCGGCCGTGTCCGCACCTACGAGGCCATCGTCAAGGGCCACAACGTGCCCCAGCCCGGCGTGCCCGAGTCCTTCAAGGTCCTGGTGAAGGAGCTGCAGAGCCTGTGCCTTGACATCCAGGTCCTGGATCAGGAGGGCAACGCCATCGAGCTCAAGGAAGACGAGGACGCCATGGACACCTTCAACCTGGCACGCATGGACGCCGATGACGACCGCCACCGGAACTATGCCGACGAGGAGGACTTCAAGGAGTCCGGCTTCGAGTTTGAGGACGCCCCCGAGGACGCCGGCGCCGACATCGGCCTGGACGATCTGGATTCTGACTCTGACGACGAATGATCCGGGATCGTGGGTTTTCCAACTGCGATTCTGAATCATGAAAGGAGACAACAGCCATATGACTGATAACAATACCGGCAACAACATCGCATTTGACGCCATCAAGATCGGCATGGCCTCTCCCGAGCAGATCCGTGAGTGGTCCTACGGCGAGGTGAAGAAGCCGGAGACCATCAACTACCGGACCCTGAAGCCCGAGCGGGACGGCCTCTTCTGCGAGCGCATCTTCGGGCCCACCAAGGACTGGGAGTGCCACTGCGGCAAGTATAAGAAGATCCGCTACAAGGGCAAGATCTGCGACCGCTGCGGCGTGGAGGTCACCCGGGCCAAGGTCCGCCGGGAGCGCATGGGCCACATCGAGCTGGCCACCCCCGTCTCCCACATCTGGTACTTCAAGGGCATCCCCTCCCGGATGGGCCTGCTGCTGGACATCAGCCCCCGCATCCTGGAGAAGGTCCTGTACTTTGCCAACTATATCGTCACCGATCCCGGCGAGACCCCGCTGATGAAGAATCAGATCCTCTCCGAGAAGGAGTACCGGGACTACCGGGAGAAGTATGAGGACGATTTCCAGGCTGGCATGGGCGCCGAGGCTGTGAAGAAGCTCCTCCAGGACGTGGACCTGGAGAGCCTCTCTGCCCAGCTCCACCGGGAGCTGAAGGATGCCTCCGGCCAGAAGAAGGCCCGCATCGTCAAGCGCCTGGAGGTGGTGGACGCCTTCCGTGTCTCCGGCAACAAGCCCGAGTGGATGATCATCGACGTGCTGCCGGTGCTGCCGGCGGAGCTGCGCCCCATGGTGCAGCTGGACGGCGGCCGCTTCGCGACCTCCGACCTCAACGATCTCTATCGCCGGGTCATCAACCGCAACAACCGCCTCAAGCGCCTCATCCAGCTCAACGCCCCGGACATCATCGTCCGCAACGAGAAGCGTATGCTGCAGGAGGCTGTGGACGCCCTCATCGACAACGGCCGCCGCGGCCGCGCCGTCACCGGCGCCAATAACCGCGCACTGAAGTCCTTGTCCGACTTCCTGAAGGGCAAGCAGGGCCGCTTCCGCCAGAACCTTCTGGGCAAGCGCGTGGACTACTCCGGCCGAAGCGTCATCGTGGTCGGCCCCGAGCTGAAGATCTATCAGTGCGGCGTGCCCAAGGAGATGGCCGTGGAGCTCTTCCGTCCCTTCATCATGAAGAAGCTGGTGGAGGGCGGCAGCGCCAACAACATCAAGTCCGCCAAGAAGATGGTGGATAAGGGCGTCACCGAGGTCTGGGACGCGCTGGACGTCATCATCAAGGATCACCCCGTGATGCTGAACCGCGCACCCACCCTGCACCGCCTGGGCATCCAGGCCTTCGAGCCCGTGCTGGTGGACGGCCGCGCCCTGAAGCTCCATCCCCTGAACTGCACGGCCTTCAACGCCGACTTCGACGGCGACCAGATGGCCATCCATGTGCCCCTGAGCGCCGAGGCCCAGGCCGAGGCCCGCATCCTGATGCTCTCCGCCAACAACCTCCTCCGTCCCCAGGACGGCGGCCCTGTCACCGTTCCCACCCAGGACATGGTGCTGGGCTCCTACTACCTGACCATGGACCGCATGGGCAGCGCGGAGAAGGGCTCCGAGACCATCTGGTGCGCCGACGCCGGCGACACCGATCTCACCGCCGGCACCGTCGTGAATACCGACGAGTTCCTGGCCGCCAACGCCAAGGCCAAGGCCGAGGGCAAGAAGCCTGCCACCTATAAGCCCCTCCACGTCTACGCCAACGAGGACGAGGCCATCATGGCCTATAACGAGCACATCATCGGGCCCCACTGCCCCATCGGCGTCCGGGTCCACAAGACCATCGACGGCGTGGACTGCTCCAAGGTGGTGGAGGTCACTCCCGGCCGCATCATCTTCAACCGCAACATCCCTCAGGATCTGGGCTTCGTGAAGCGCGTGGATGAGGACGGCCGTCCCACCGAGCAGTACTTCGACTACGAGATCACCTTTACCTGCGGCAAAAAGCAGCTGGGCCAGATCGTGGACCGCACCATCAGCAAGCACGGCTTCACCGTGGCCGCCGAGGTGCTGGATGCCATCAAGGCCACCGGTTACCATAACTCCACTCTCGCCGCCATCACCGTCTCCATTGCCGACATGACCATCCCGCCCAAGAAGTACGAGCTGGTCCGCGGCACTGAGGAGCGGGTCCTGGACATCGAGATGCAGTACAAGATGGGCTTCATGACCGACCAGGAGCGCTACAAGCAGGTGGTGCAGGAGTGGGAGAAGACCACCAACGACGTCTCCAACGCCCTGCAGGAGAACCTGGACCGCTACAACCCCATCTACATGATGGCGGACTCCGGCGCCCGCGGCTCCATGAAGCAGATCCGTCAGCTGGCCGGTATGCGCGGCCTGATCGCCAACACCGCCGGCAAGACCATCGAGATCCCCATCAAGGCCAACTACCGCGAGGGCCTGACCGCCCTGGAGTACTTCATCTCCAGCCGCGGCGCCCGGAAGGGCCTGGCCGATACCGCCCTCCGTACCGCAGACTCCGGTTACCTGACCCGCCGAATGGTGGACGTGTCCCAGGACGTCATCATCCGGGAGCAGGACTGCGGCGCCACCCACGGCATCACCGTCCGGGAGATCAGCGAAAACGGCCAGGTCATCGAGAAGTTCTCCGACCGCATCATCGGCCGCTATCCCGTCCGGGACGTGGTGGATCCCGCCACCGGCGAGCTGCTGGTGAGCCCCAGCCAGATGATCGGCGAGGCCGAGGTCAAGAAGATCGAGAAGGCCGGCATCACCGAGCTGGAGATCCGCACCGTCCTCACCTGCCGCGCCCACAGCGGCGTCTGCGCCCGCTGCTACGGCATGAACCTGGCCACCAGCCAGCCTGTGGGTCCCGGCGAGGCCGTCGGCATCATCGCGGCCCAGTCCATCGGTGAGCCCGGCACCCAGCTGACCATGCGTACCTTCCACACCGGCGGCCTGGCCGGCGGCGATATCACCCAGGGCCTTCCCCGAGTGGAGGAGCTGTTCGAGGCCCGGAAGCCCAAGCGGATGGCCCAGATCGCCGAGATCGGCGGCACCGTCAAGTTCGAGGAGACCGGCAAGAGCCTCATGAACATCATCGTCACCGCCGAGGACGGAGACAGCCGCATTTACGCCGTGCCCCACACCGGCCTCCTGGTGAAGGACGGCGAGGTCATCGAGAAAGGTACCGCCCTGACCTACGGCGCTCTCAACCCCCACGACGTGCTGCGCATCCGCGGCAACGACGCCGTCTACAACTACCTCATCCAGGAAGTGCTCCGCGTCTACCGTCAGCAGGGCGTTGACATTAACGATAAGCATATCGAGGTCATCGTCCGCCAGATGATGCGCAAGGTCCGCATGGAGGACGCCGGCGACACCAGGCTCCTCTCCGGCGCCATGGTGGACGTTATGGACTTCGAGGACGCCAACGAGGATATCCGCCGCCGCAACGCCGCCGGCGAGACCAATCCCGAGACCGGGGAGCCCCTGCGGGAGGCTACCGCCACCCAGCTCCTCATGGGCATCACCAAGGCATCTCTGGCCACCGATTCCTGGATGTCCGCCGCCTCCTTCCAGGAGACCACCAAGGTGCTCACCGAGGCCGCCATCAAGGGAAAGGTGGACCGCCTGGAGGGCCTGAAGGAGAATGTCATCATCGGCAAGCTGATCCCCGCGGGTTCCGGCCTCACGGCTTACAAGAGCTTTGCCGAGGAGCTGGTCCCCGCCGCCGTGCCTGCCGCCGTCCCCGCCGGTGCCCCGGAGGAGGACGAAGAGCAGAACATTCCCGAGCTCTGATCCCCTGACGCATCCCCCAAGGGCCGCCCGGAAGGGCGGCCCTTTTCCCTTCCTTCGCCGCCGGACTGGGGCAGGAAAGCGGAGCCGGCTTCCGCCTTTCCCCCGCGCAAAATACCTCCGGGAGGGACGGAATTCCTTCGGGGAGGGAAGCCCCTGAAAAAGACGCGGATTTCCCCCTGAAAGGGGCCTGATTTTTTCCGGAAACCCTTGACGAAGCGCCGTTCCCATGCTATAATTCTCATCTGCGTGGGTAGGACCTGCGAACTTTTTCATGCAAATGAGGAGGCGCCGCATGCGGGAGCTTTCCAAGCGGGTCGTGGGCGTCAAGCAGACCCGCCGCGCCATCCAGGAGGGCCGGGCCATCCGGGTCTACCTGGCCGCGGACGCCGACCCCATGATCACCGATCCTCTGGCCGCCCTCTGTGAGGCCGCCGCCATCCCGGTGGAGGGGGACAAGACCCTCCGGGAGCTGGGCCGCGCCACGGGCATTGCCGTGGGCGCCGCCGCCGTGGCGGAGGTCCGGTAAATTTTCTCGGTTTTTTCGGAATAGCCTTCGGGCATTCCGCAAAAAATAATCGGCAGCTCGACTGCCAAGAATATCAAAGAAAGGAGAACCATATGCCTACTTTTAACCAGTTGGTCCGCAAGGGCAGACAGCAGGCAACCTACAAGTCCAACTCTCCCGCGATGCAGTTTGGCCTCAACACCCTGAAGAACAAGGAGACCGATCTGCCTTCTCCGCAGAAGAGAGGCGTGTGCACCGCCGTGCGTACCGCCACCCCCAAGAAGCCCAACTCCGCGCTTCGTAAGATCGCCCGTGTCCGCCTTACCAACGGCTACGAAGTCACCGCCTATATCCCCGGCGTCGGCCACTCCCTGCAGGAGCACTCCGTCGTCATGATCCGCGGCGGCCGTGTCAAGGACCTCCCCGGCGTCCGTTACCACATCATCCGTGGTACGCTGGATACCCAGGGCGTCCAGGGCCGGATGCAGGCCCGTTCCAAGTACGGTGCCAAGCGTCCCAAGCAGAAGTAAGTTCTGCGCTTGAATTGAGCTTTGCCGAAAAGGTTTTATATATATGTGTATTACCTCTTTGGCAGGCCGTACAGCGACCGAAAGATCGCTGAGTACCTATGAGATCATAGAATATTATGAAGGAGGGAAGCATAGTGCCCAGAAGAGGTAATGTTCCCAAGAGAGAAGTTCTGCCTGATCCCGTGTATCATTCCGTCCTGGTGACCAAGCTGGTCAACAGCGTCATGCTGGACGGCAAGAAGGGTGTCGCGCAGAAGGTGGTCTATGGCGCTTTCGATCAGATCAAGGCCAAGACCGACAAGGAGCCCACGGAAGTGTTCACCCAGGCCATGGAGAATATCATGCCTAGCCTGGAAGTCAAGGCCCGCCGTGTCGGCGGCGCCACCTATCAGGTGCCTATGGAGGTCCGTCCGGCCCGCCGTCAGACCCTGGCCCTGCGCTGGCTGACTGCCTACGCCCGTTCCCGCGGCGAGCGCACCATGGCCGAGCGCCTGGCTGGCGAGATCATGGATGCTGCCAACAACACCGGCTCTTCCGTGAAGAAGCGCGAAGAGATGCACAAGGCCGCCGAGGCCAACAAGGCATTCGCGCATTTCCGCTGGTAATAGGAGTTTCATATGCCTAGAAAGACCCCACTGGAAAACACCAGAAACATCGGGATCATGGCTCACATCGATGCAGGCAAGACGACCACGACGGAGCGTATCCTGTATTACACCGGTGTGAACTATAAGCTCGGTGAGACCCACGACGGTACGGCCACCATGGACTGGATGGCCCAGGAGCAGGAGCGCGGCATCACCATCACGTCCGCCGCCACCACCTGCTTCTGGTCCGGTTCCAAAAACCAGTTCCCCCAGACCCGGCTGAACATCATCGACACCCCGGGCCATGTTGACTTTACCATCGAGGTGGAGCGCTCCCTGCGCGTGCTGGACGGCTCTGTGACCGTCCTCTGCGCCAAGGGCGGCGTGGAGCCTCAGAGCGAGACGGTCTGGCGTCAGGCGGACAACTACAAGGTCCCCCGCATGATCTACGTCAATAAGATGGACATCATGGGCGCGGACTTCTACCACGTCCTCCACATGATCGACGACCGCCTCAAGTGCAACGCAGTTCCCATCCAGCTCCCCATCGGTTCCGAGGATACCTTCCGGGGCATCATCGACCTCGTGGAGATGGACGCTGACGTCTATTACGACGAGCTGGGCAAGGACATGCGGGTGGAGGAGATCCCCGAGGACATGCGGGATCTGGCCGAGGAGTATCGCGAGAAGCTCCTGGATGCCGTCTCCATGTTCGATGAGTCCATCATGGAGGACTACCTGGAGGGCAAGGAGATCGCCCAGGACCGCATCCGCAAGGCCATCCGGGCCGCCACCATCGCCAACGAGATGGTGCCCGTGGTCTGCGGCACCTCCTACCGCAACAAGGGTGTCCAGAAGCTGCTGGACGCCATCGTGGACTATATGCCCGCTCCCACGGACATCCCCGCCATCCGGGGCGTCAATCCCAAGACCGACGAGGAAGAGGACCGTCATCCCGATGACAACGCCCCCTTCTCCGCTCTGGCCTTCAAGATCATGACCGACCCCTACGTGGGCCGTCTCAGCTTCGTCCGTGTTTACTCCGGCAAGCTGGTGGCGGGTTCCTCCGTGCTGAACAGCACCAAGAACGTCCGTGAGCGCATCGGCCGCATCCTGCAGATGCACGCCAATCACCGGGAGGATATCGAAGAGGTCTACTGCGGCGACATCGCTGCGGTGGTGGGCCTCAAGAACTCCACCACCGGCGATACCCTCTGCGATGACAAGCACCCCGTCATCCTGGAGTCCATGGAGTTCCCCGACCCCGTCATCCGTGTCGCCATCGAGCCCAAGACCAAGGCTGGTCAGGAGAAGATGGGCGTCGCGCTGATGAAGCTGGCGGAGGAGGACCCCACCTTCCGGACCTGGACCGACGAGGAGACCGGCCAGACCATCATCGCCGGCATGGGCGAGCTGCATCTGGAGATCATCGTGGACCGCCTCCTCCGGGAATTCAAGGTGGAAGCCAACGTGGGCGCCCCTCAGGTGGCCTACAAGGAGACCATCAAGAAGACCGTGGAGCAGGATACCAAGTATGCCCGCCAGTCCGGCGGCAAGGGCCAGTACGGTCATGTCAAGATCCGTGTGGAGCCCAACGAGTCCGGCAAGGGCTACGAGTTCATCAACGCTGTGGTGGGCGGTGCCATCCCCAAGGAGTATATCCCTGCGGTGGACGCCGGTATCCAGGGCGCCATGAACTCCGGCGTGGTGGCTGGCTTCCCCGTGGTGGACGTGAAGGTCACGCTGTACGACGGCTCCTTCCATGAGGTGGACTCCTCCGAGATGGCGTTCAAGATCGCCGGCTCCATGGCCTTCAAGGAGGCCTGCCGCAAGGCCGATCCCACGCTGCTGGAGCCCATCATGAAGGTCTGTGTCATCGTGCCCGACGAGTATATGGGCGATGTCATCGGCGACCTCAACAGCCGCCGCGGCCAGATCATCAAGCTGGAGGCCCGCAGCGGCGCCCAGCAGATCGACGCCCATGTGCCTCTGGCCGAGATGTTCGGCTATGCCACCGATCTTCGTTCCCGCACCCAGGGCCGTGGCCAGTACACCATGGAGCCCAGCCACTATATCGAGATCCCCAAGAATATCCGCGAGAAGATCGCCGCCGAGCGCGGCAAGGCTCAGGTTTGATAATTGGGGTCTTGCTTTTCCCCGCGATTTACGGTAAAATATGCAATACTGAGGAAATTCGGCATTGCAGCAAAGTGAAATGTAATTTGACAGGAGGATTTTCAAATGGCGAAGCAGAAATTTGAAAGAACCAAGCCCCATGTTAACATCGGCACCATCGGTCACGTCGACCATGGCAAGACCACTCTGACCGCTGCCATCACCAAGTGGCTGGCCTTCCAGGGCGGCGCTCAGTACACCGACTACAGCTCCATCGATAAGGCTCCCGAAGAGCGCGAGCGCGGCATCACCATCAACACTGCCCACGTCGAGTATGAGACTGCCAAGCGTCACTATGCTCACGTTGACTGCCCGGGCCACGCCGACTATATCAAGAACATGATCACTGGTGCTGCCCAGATGGACGGCGCTATCCTGGTCATCGCCGCTACCGACGGCCCCATGGCTCAGACCCGTGAGCACATCCTGCTGGCCCGTCAGGTCGGCGTGCCCGCCATGGTCGTGTTCCTGAACAAGTGCGATCAGGTCGACGACGAGGAGCTGCTGGAGCTGGTCGAGATGGAAGTCCGCGAGCTGCTGAGCACCTACGAGTTCCCCGGCGACGAGATCCCCATCATCAAGGGTTCCGCTCTGAACGCCCTGGTCTCCGAGTCCACCGATCCCAACGCTCCCGAGTATGCCTGCATCAAGGAGCTGATGGACGCTGTTGACGACTATATCCCCACTCCCGACCGCAAGGAAGACATGCCCTTCCTGATGCCCGTCGAGGACGTCTTCACCATCTCTGGCCGCGGCACCGTCGCTACCGGCCGTGTGGAGCGCGGCATCCTGAAGCTGGGCGAGGAAGTCGAGATCGTCGGCCTGCAGGACGAGAAGAAGAAGACCGTCGTCACCGGTATCGAGATGTTCCACAAGCTGCTGGACTACGCTGAGGCCGGCGACAACATCGGCGCCCTGCTCCGCGGCGTGGACCGCAACGGCATCGAGCGCGGCCAGGTTCTGTCCAAGCCCAACTCCATCCATCCCCACACCAAGTTCGTTGGCCAGGTCTACGTCCTGTCCAAGGACGAGGGCGGCCGTCACACCCCCTTCTTCAACAACTATCGTCCTCAGTTCTACTTCCGTACCACCGACGTCACCGGCGTCATCACTCTGCCCGAGGGCACCGAGATGTGCATGCCCGGCGAT